>JALTMC010000575.1 GCA_027005175.1 Myxococcales bacterium | reverse complement strand
ACTATGTTTACGTCGAAATTATGGGGAGTTTGCAGGTCATCCTGTTCTGGACTTTGGCATCTGAACTGTTTGACCCACGTGCCGCCAAGAGGATCTTTGCGATTATTGGTGGCGGCGCGGTGATGGCCAACTTGTTGGCGTTTGGTATCCGTCCGATGGTCAAACTTTTGGATGGTACCCATCACATCTTACCGATCCTGTCTTTGATGATGTTGGCTTGTATGGCCATTGTCTTTGTCCTGGGACAGCAATGTGAACAACAGCTGGATCAAAACTTTACGCAAAAGAATCAACCGACAGGCAAGAAACGAAATATTCGCCTTGCAACAGACAGTGGAAAGATCTGGTCGAACCGTCATCTGACGATGATCGCGCTGGTTGTCTTGGTTACCTTTTTAACCACATCGTTAATCGACTATCAATTTAAAGTCATCGCAGCTTCTCACTTTAAAGGGAACCGGGAGGCTCTCAGTCAGTACTTCAGTTCCTTCTATGGCATTGCAGGGATCCTGGCCTGTTTTGTTCAGTTTTTCCTGGCCAATCGGATCTTGCAGTCTTCAGGCATTCGAAGAGCATTGTTGTTGCTACCTGTGGGCTTGCTGCTTTTTTCGTTGTCTATTGCTATGGCCCCCTTGATCTTTTCCCTGCTGTGGGCTGCCACTTTGGCCAAGGGGAGTGAGAACGTACTTCGCTATACCATCAACGACGTCTCGATGAACTTGATGTATGTTCCTGTCGATAGTCGGATGCGGGCACGAGCGAAAGCCTTTATTGATGGAATCTTGAAACCCGGCTCGATCGCAGTAGCTGCCGGTATTATCGAGATGTTGCGCCTGTGGTATGGAGAGAATCCGAGTCTCTATCAAAATCTTTCCTGGGTGACGATGGCTCTGGTGATGATTTGGATGTTTTTGATCTACAAAGCCCACAAGGAGTATGTGGCTACACTGATCAATTCCATGCAACGAAGCGGTCTGGATCTGGCGCAAAGCCAGTTTTCGATTCAGGACGAATCCGCCATTGAGGCGTTGCGACAGGTTCTTCGCAGTGATCAACCTCGCCAGGTCTTGCATGCTTTAGAGATGCTGAGCCACACTCGCTCCAAAGCGATGACTTGGGAGCGAGAGATCGTACCACTGCTAGACTCAACTCATGAAGAGATCCGTCTGGCTGCACTGGACGCCTTGTCCAAGCTTATTCAACAATCTCGTCCTCGTCGAACGGAAGAGGATGAGCCTTGGACACCGAGCAATGAAACAGAAGCATTGCTCGAACAAAAGTTGTTTGAACTCATTGAGGATGGCAGCCCTGAAGTGCGAGCCAAAGCCATTGAGTTGCTCTGTATTCTCTTGCAAGAAGAGGCTATCTCACCTCTGCTTGATTACCTCGGAGACGACTCCTCTGAAGTGCGATCAGCGACCATTGTTGGCTTAATTCGATTTGGTGGCCTCGATGGTATTTTGCATGCTGCTACCTACCTCAAAGATATGTTAGAGAGCTCGGACCCCGAGCTACGTGGATACGGGGCTCTGATTATTGGGCGGTTGGAGACTCGCTCCTTCTACCAACCCCTGCGACGTTTAATGCGAGATCAGGCTCTTGATGTACGACAGCGTGCGATCGAAGCAGCAGGTCGATTGGGAAATCTGAAGCTGATCCCAGACCTTTTGGAGGCTTTAACACGTCCGGATACTGCACAAAAAGCTGGCTATGCTTTGGCTCGTTATGGAGAGGATGTGCTACCTCACCTCGCTCCATTTTTGGGAGAAAACGCCAAATTGCCTTTGCGGCTCTCTGCTCTGCGTGTGATCGGTTGGGTCGGGGGACCCAAAGCGATACAGATGGTGGAGGCTTTGTTGTTCTCACCAGAACGACGCCTTCGTGTTCGTGTGGTAAAAGTGTTGCAGCGGCTGGTCACCAATGACAAGAACTTGGTCGTGGATCGCGAAAAGTTGGGCCAACTCCTCGATAGAGAGTTTATGGAGCACGCACAGTGGCGGATGGACCGAGAAGTGATCTCGATGAATCTCAAGCACAACGAGTTGTTGAGGGGGGCCATTGAAGAGCAATGTGATGAGGGGATTAAGCTGGTCTTTGAAGTCCTGGGCTTGCTTTACCCCAGGCGGCAAATCCAGTTGAGTTTGCATCATCTCCAACAAAAAGATACACGTATGCGCTCCTATGCGTTGGAGTTGCTTGATAACTTATTAAGCTCCGAAATTAAGCGTAAACTGTTGCCTATTCTGGAAGTGGATGTGACAACAACTGGAGATATTTCTTCACCTGATGTACAACTACCAGAAGAGATCATGCCTCGCCTCGCTCGTGATAGTAATCCATGGATGTGTGCATGTACACTTTGGACCATTGGACAGAATCAAATGATGGATCTGTTCTCTATGTCACTGAGGCTCTGAAACACAGCGAACCGATGGTGAGAGAAACGGCACTGATTGCATCCAGATCATTGCTTGGAGTCACAGAGTACCATGCATTATTAAGAAACTACGAGCGTGATCCTTCACCACTTGTCACTCGTTTTGTGCAAGTCGAACTCGATAAAGGTTCAGGTTGATGCTGTCGACCATTGAAAAACTACTTTTTCTGAAAGAGATTGAACTCTTTCAAAGCTTGTCCCATGAAGACCTGGCGCAAGTCGCTCAAATTGCGCTCGAAATAGAGATTGAAGCCGGTGAAGTCATCATCGTAGAGGGCGATATCGGAGACGCCTTGTTCTTGCTCCTCGATGGCAAGGTGCGTGTTCACAAAGGCGACCAAACCTTGACCACGTTAGGAGAAAAGGAGCCCATCGGCGAGATGGGAATTCTCGACAGCGCACCACGATCCGCCTCTGTCACTGCCATGGTTGATCTGCGTATGCTGAAAATTGAACGCGACGACTTTCATGAACTTATGGCCGATCGGCTCGAAATCGCACAAGGCATTATCAAAGTTTTGCTTACTCGCTTGCGTCGCTTGAGCGCCAAATCTGTAGCCCAGAATGTGAAAGACAACAACAAAACCCCTGCTCAAGAGCAAAACCCAACCCCAACCCGAACTTCGGCTCCAGCGCAGGGTCCCGCATTACCCCGAACTTCGGCTCCAGCGCAGGGTCCCGCATTACCCCGAACTTCGGCTCCAGCGCAGGGTCCCGCATTGCCTCGAACTTCGGCTCCAGCGCAGGGTCCCGCATTACCCCGAACTTCGGCTCCAGCGCAGGGTCCCGCATTGCCTCGCACTTCGGCTCCAGCGCAGGGTCCCGCATTGCCTCGCACTTCGGCTCCAGCGCAGGGTCCCGCATTGCCTCGAACTTCGGCTCCAGCGCAGGGTCCCGCATTGCCTCGCACTTCGGCTCCAGCGCAAGGCTCTGGGTTGTCTCAAGCTCCGGCTTCTTCTCCAGCGTCGTCTTCGGCTTCTTCTTCAGCTTCTTCTCCGGCTGGTAAGCGCGAGGAGCCTCCTGTGATCAGCGAGGCAAACTCGGGGTCTTGGGAGTCTTCTTGATCTCGGAGTTGTGGGTTGGTTCCGGATGATTCATGAACATTTGAGAGTGTTCTTTTTTCCCACGTTGACACCATCCTACGAATCGCAGTATTCTACGCTTCCAACGGAGACTTCTGATCTTAATTCAAGCTCTCTCTTGAGAGAGGTTATACTGGCTGTGCGGTGAGTTGAACTTGTGACAGCGACAATGCGATTTTTTGGGAATGGTGTGGTGTGTGCCCTTGTGGTGGGGGTTGTCTATGTGTTGGGCTTTGGAACAACGCTTGTGTTGGCGCGTCCCCATGCTCCTTCTACAGTTCATTCCACTTCGAAGCGGTCGCGTCTAGGACCACCTGTCCTCAACCGCTTTCAGAAAAGAGCGCAAATCGCACGTGCTCGTAAAGGCCGACTGCGTTATGTGTGGGAAGATCTTTCAGAAGGGATGTTTTCTCTGGAAGTGACGGCTGTAGCACTCCATCCCAAACATCGGAAATTAGCTTATGCTGGTGCTGATGGTATTTTGTATCGAACAACAAATGCGGGTGATACCTGGCATCCTGTTGCTCGGTTTCGGGGGGGAGGCCGGGCGTTGTTGCGACGCATAAACATTACTCCTCAGCTACGGCGTTTAAAGCGGAGAATTTTCGATGAGAAGCTTGAAGACTTGATTTCTCAAATTGGAGAGGACCAAGCGGAAAAGCTGCGTTCAACCCTGGAGAGAGAGGCAGAAGAAGAAGCCGATCAGCAATTAGCGGGTGCCAGAAAGCTCGGGCAAGTGACAGGGAGTGGCCGGTTTCGACGGCGTATTTACCGTATCGTTATTCCACCGAATCAGCCCAAATGGGTTCTGGTTGCGACGGATGCAGGGGTCTTTCGTTCAACAGATAATGGCAAGACATTCAAACATATCTATCGTGGACGTGCGCCAGGTGAAGGGGATGTTCGAGTGATTCGTGTTGATCCCAAAAACTCGAATCGGATCTGGTTGGGTACTCGAGTGGGCTTGTGGGCTTCCCGTAACGGGGGACAAACATGGCGTCGAGATGGTGGTAATATGCGTGCTTTTGAAGTGAGAGAAATTCGATTTGATCCCTCTCTTCCCTCTCGAATGTTTGTAGCGACCAATCGCTCTGTGTTTATGTCTATCAACCGAGGGAAAAGCTTTCTTCGGCTGTGGACTTTTATGTCGGGAACACGTCGAATTACAGGGCTTACCATGATGAACACGACACCCCCAAAACTGGTTGTGGCTACGGGGAATGGTCTGTATCTCTCATCAGGAAACTTTCAAAGTTTTCAACGACTGGCTGCTGGAGGGATAGGTAGCCGACAAATTCGTTACATTACCTCCATCAATGCTGCACCGAAGTGGCTGTATGTGATCAACGACCAAGGGGTCTTTGTTTCCAAGAACGAAGGCCGACGATTTCGACAGCTTCGTGAGGGAATGCTGAGTCCTACGATACGGTGGATTACTGTGCGGCGTGATGACCCTCGTGAACTGTGGGCTGCGACAGACTTTGGTCTTTTGCGTTGGTCTAAGACTCTGGCGGGGAAAATTACAGCAGGGCAGTGGAGGAGCTGGAAACGACGAATTGGTTTAGAGCCTTCTCCTTGGGAGATGGCTCGAGCTGCTCAGGAGTATATGCTGATTCCCTCCAAACTCGCGGAGTTGCAATCTCGAAACTCGGTTCGAGCCTGGATGCCTACTGTTGTCCTTAGAGCCATTTTGACTCTTCGCAAGAGCCAAGATGAGCTTTCTTTGGTGCAAGGTCAACGTCCTATCAGCATATTGGAGGGGCGTACCTTTTACTTTGAACTCTCTCTCAATTGGCCACTGGATCGATTGGTTCTTGATAACCAGCAACTGAACGTAGTTGCACAAACTCGGATATTACGACGAAGTCGGCAACGATTGATGAATCGCGTGATTCGACTCCATAATGCGCGACGTCGCTTGATGTTGCGACAGTTTGTTACACCACCTAGAAAGCTTCGGCGGTATCTGAAAAAATACCTTAAAATTCAAGAGTTAACTGCGTATTTGAACGCGCTCACCGGAAACTATTTGCGTCGTATACGTGAACGACGTGGTTTGTCCAGAAAGTAAGTGGGGATTGTGATGAAACGTATCACCCTGGTCTTTTCCGTTTTTTTTGCCACAGCATTCGTTGTGTGGGATGTGGGTCCTATGGCTCAAAATACAGCAAAACAGGCGAGGGCCATTCTGAAAAAGTTTCGCTCCGAGCCCACCATTCGTGAGGTTCATCGAGTGGCACAGAACTATGCTCTGGTCAATCGTGACCGCATTGTTGGTTTGATGGGGCGTGCTCGCTTTGCGGGTTGGTTGCCTGAGTTTCGTTTTCTCTATCAGCGAAACGTTAACGATGGTCGTAATACAGTGTTTCCCACGGCCAATACGCCGATTTTAACGACACAGGCAGCTAGGCTTGATCATCGCTTTGCGTTTCGTGCAGCTTGGCAGCTTGATGAGTTGATATTTAATCGTAATGAGTTGGCGGTTTATCGGGAACTCAAGCGATTAATTGACCTGCGTGTGGACGTGTTGAAAGAAACCACAAAGTTGTACTATGAGCGCCGTCGCTTGCAGGTAGACCTACTGGTCAATCCACCGAAGACTCTCCTCCGACGTGTTCGTGTGATGCTTCGTATGCAAGAGTTAACAGCTGATCTAGACGCCTTTACGGGGGGATATTTCTCCCGCAGTTTGAAAAGGCTTGGAAAAGATCCTTATCGATAAGTCACCGCGAGGTGCCATAATAGGAGTACGCTACAATGCGCTTTTGCGTATGGTCCTTAATATTTTCTTGGGTTGGGCTGGTTGTGATGAGTTGTGTTCCTCCTGAACCTCCTGCCCCTGAAAATCCACCTTGCTTGTTGGGTCTTATCCCGGCACCCAAAGCCGGTACGACCTTGAAGCGTGAGAATCTCATCTTCAAGGTCACATTCTCCAAGCTCATCGAGCCCGGAACTCTGTCGGTTGCGGATGATAAAGCGACGGTTTACCTTATATCTGGTGAGCTGGATTCCACTTTTCTCAGCGATATGGAGTCACCACCACTGGCTGATTCCAGAAAGTCACGTGCTGTTAAGTTGAGCTTGGTTACAAAGGAGGTGGGCTCTGGCTCGAAGAAACGCACGGAACTCACGATCCGGGCCTTGGAGGTCTTGCAAGGGGACAGCACCTATTATCTCGTGATCACTCGAAAAGTTAGGGACAAGCTTATCGCTTTGTCCGAAGGCCGTTTTTCTGGTTCGCGGCCTCTTAACTTTTGCCCTGACAAAGAGGGCATCTGGCGAGGCTCCCTCACGGAATTTAAAGCCGGTCGAACGGAGCGGTTTGAATTCCGAACCGAACCTGCCCCACCCAAAACAGGCTCCCCGAAGATTGTAGAGGTGATGGTCTCACCCAAATCAGACATCAAAGGGGGAGAGTATGTTGAGATCATCAATGCGCCAGGGAATGGAACTCTGGATCTGTGTGGATTTGTGTTGAGCAAAGATCCAAACAATGCGGCGGCTGGCCGAAAGATTGTTCCTTTTGACGAGAATGGTAAATGCCGTCCTTTGAAGGAGGGGGAGCGTGCGGTGGTCATTGAACCCGATTACAACAAAGCCGGAAATCCCTATCAAATCCCAAGTGGCACCGCCCTGTACACGACAGTGTTGAGTTCTGGCAATCGGAGCACCACGTTGTTGTCGGGAAATATCGGATCAGGTGACTCCATCGTACTCTTTGATGAAGGCAATCGTGTGGAGTGGATCAACCCACAACTGGTTGCCGGGGGAGGCTGGCCTGATGCTGCGAAGTCTTTGGAGAAGTGTAAAGTCGATGGCCCCAACGATGCCACAAACTGGAAAGTGAGTAAGACAGGAACGCCGGGTAAATCTCCCAACGCGACATGTCCGTAACCCCCGCAACATCCGCCTCTCGAATGCTTCTTGAAGATCTCCACGCTCCCGCAGAGAAAGTAACCTCTGCTGTTCGTAAAGGATGGCTGCTCGGCCTGGCGATCCTAATGGGATTGGTGTACCTCTCTTATCATTTTCTGCCTCTTCTCGATCCACCCAACGCTGTCGCTCATGTTGTTGTGGCCTCTTGTTTGTTTGTTGTCTATCTTGTGGCTGCATGGCTGGGACAGCGACTGCGTCCAAGCTTTCTCTTGTACTCACTAATTGGGTTTGGGCTGCTGTATCGACTCATCCTCTTGCCCCTCGATCCATCGATGTCCGATGACCTATATCGCTATATCTGGGATGGAAAAATGCAATCGATGGGGGTGAATCCCTATGCATTGCCTCCCAGCTCTTCTTTTCTAGAACCCTTCAAAGATGGACATATTCATCCTTTAATTAATCACTCCAAGCTGCGAACGATCTACCCTCCAACATCACAGCTGCTCTTTGCTCTGGCCTATCAACTCCACCGTGATGGCTACCTTGGACTCAAACTTTTGCTCTTTGGAGCCGAACTTGCCACACTGCTTCTGTTGGGCTTTTGGCTGCTTTATATGGGCCAACCCATGGGGCGATTGCTATGGTATGCTTGGTGCCCACTACCGATCTTTGAGCTGATGCTCGACGGACATCTCGATGGCTTCGGTCCCCCCTTTTTGCTTGCAGTCCTTCTTGCGATGCGCTTCCGACGCCCTTGGATGACTGGCATCTTCTACGCCTTTGGCCTCCTGGTAAAACCGCTTGGAATGTTTGTTGGACCTGTCATGATGTGGCAACTGCGCTGGCGAGCCTTCTTCAAAACGGCCCTATCTGCCGCTGTGATCCTGGTTCTTCTTCACGCCCCCTACATCAAAGCAGGTACGCTGATCGTTGAGCAACTCATGCACTACTCCAGTCACTGGTACTTCAATGGACCTGGATTTCTCATCCTTGACATCTGGTTTGTTCCAAAGTTCACCCGCACTTTTCTCGCGCTGGTTGTTCTCTCTGTTGCCTGGATTACGCCCTTCTTGCGGGGCCTCTCTCTGGAGCAACGCTTTTTATTTCCCTTGACCGCCTATATGCTCACGGCACCCACATTGTATCCATGGTATCTCGTATGGATCGCACCCTGGCTGGTGATGACACCACGACCATGGCTGTTCTGGTTTGTCGGTAGCATCACACTTGCTCATACCGTTCATGATACCTATGCAACCACCGGAATATGGCAGATCTCGCCTTTGATCTACACCCTCGAATACCTCCCCCTCACCGTTCTTCTCATCGCCTCACTTCGCCCTGTTCGAGTGGTTTGTTCTGCATGGCGGCTGCGATGGAGTGACATACAATGAGGATGACTGTCACGGGCTTTCTCGGAATGGCGCGTCTCTATGGCGGCTGCGATGGAGTGACACACAATGACAATGAGAGTTACAGGCTTTGTTGGAGTGGTGTGTTTTCAATGGCGCGTCTCAATAGAGGCTTTGGCGGGGTGACACACAATGAGGATGACAGTCTTGGGCTCTGTTGGATTGGAGTGTTCTTGGTTTTTGGTTATCGTTTCGGTGGTGGTGGGGTTGGGGTGAGGCCGAGTTCATTGGTTTCAACGACGATGCCAAGTTTGCGGATGCCGGCTCGGCGCACAAGGCCGATAATCTCCATCACTTTGCCATAGTCGAGATCAAGGGAGGCTTGAAGATAGAGTTCTTTGGTTTTTCGCAGTTGTGGGTCTGTCTTTACGATCTTGCGCAACTGAGTCTTTGACAAGAGAGAACCACGAAATTTAAGTGTGCCCTTTTTGTCGATAATCAGGGTATCTTTTTCGTCTTTTTGAGGTTCTTGTTTGTTGTCATTGGGTGTGATGTCGGGGGGGACAAGGCGGGCACCATGAAAGACTGTGGGTGCAGTGACCATAAAGATGATTAAGAGCACCAACAAGATGTCAACCAAAGGGGTGACATTGATGTCAGCGATCGCTCCACCACTGAACCTTTTATTCTTATCACCGCCTGAGCTACCAAATGCCATGAACTCAGCCTGCTTATTTAAGGAAGTGACGCTTTACAATGTTGAGGAAGTCGTTGGAAAAGTTATCGACCTCACCATCGAGATGACGGAGCTTGGAGAGGAAGAAGTTGTAAGCGATTACCGCAGGAATTGCAGCAGCAAGGCCTACTGCGGTCGCGATCAGAGCTTCTGCGATGCCAGGAGCCACAACATTCAAACCGGCTGTTCCGGCCTCTTTGATGCTGATAAATGACTTCATAATTCCCCAGACGGTACCAAACAATCCAACAAAGGGGGCTGCGGAGGCAGTGGTTGCGAGGAAAGAAGTATAGCTTTCCAGACGAGTCATCTCTGTGTTGGCTGCACGTCGCATCGCACGTTGAATATTTTCTAGCCCACCGAGTTGATGAGTCATCGTTTGGTCCATGGCCCCCTGGCTGCGCTGGAGCTTGCTCAACTCAACATAACCTGCTCGAAATACCTGTGCAATCGGGCTTCGCGACATCTCTTCCGATTCTGCATAGGTGTTGTCGAGCCGCTTGCTCTCCCAAAACAAATCAAGAAAATCAAGGGACTGATTTTGGGCCTGATTCAGCACAAACCACTTGTAGATAATAATGCCCCAACACATCACTGAAAACAATGTCAGCAACAGTAAGACCATTAAAACAACACCGCGCGATTGGGTAATTAACTCCATTATTGCGGTAGAGTCACTTTTTTGAGACATAATAAGTTGGGCTATCACCACTGAGTCCATTCGTGATTTTCCTTTGGGATTTCTGCGTTCTGCGTTCTGTGTTTGCGATCGTTTCAATGTGTCTGACACATATCATAGCTACGGCTGGGAAGCAATTCTAGGGCCGCTTCATTCAAGCTCCTCTCCGAAGTGGAACTCTCAGAGTGGAATCGTTTCGAGTCCTTAGAGGAAGGTGGCGAGGATGGCTCCCAGATCGGGGCAAGGGGTGGTTTTCTTGGATTTGTCTTGGCAAGTGATATAGAAAACACCCAGACACATCTCATCATTGGTACCATCACCCCAATAGACGTCCTTCGGCTTTTGTTTTATACCGCCAACAATGGGTTGTTTAGCGGATGAGTTGTCAAAGGTGCACGAAATACCAATATTGTCGCCAGAGCTGATGGTGACAGGCTTTCGCAGTTTGAAGTCGAGCTGCCAGTTGAAGTCCCATCTGGGTATTTTGAGGAGGCAACTCTGTTTGTTGGATCGTTCCAAGTACAACTGACCTGCTTGACCTCGCAAGTGCATATGAAGCATCGCTGTATGTATGGTGAGCGAGCCGAGTCTCTTTACGATCGCTTCCAGCTTCTTGAGTTCATCAGGCTTGGCTCCCTGTCGCTTTGCATAGAGGATAAACAGTGGGAATGCCGCAAACAAGTCAAACTTAAAGTCGTGTTTTACATTGGATTGACCCGCAGGGATCTTCATTCCCTTTCGACTGAGCCAGCTTGGATTGGTCCAGGGAAGCAGGATCGCCTGCTTTTTCACAGAGTCTTCCATCATAAAGTCGATGGAGGTTTGGTCTGGCTTTGGGTTTTTGGTGAGAACGTTGTAGTGAACCTGAAGGATGATCTTACTGCCAGGTTCGACTCTCAAACCCGTGTCTTTGGCGTAGGGGCTGCCAGGTACTCCAGGTGCCCAGACTCCAATCCAGCGAATTCCGGCAGGGCCACCAGAAACTCCAAAGCAGCGATAACCCTGACCCGCTGCTCTCTTATCTCTGGCTTCATAATAGGCAGCTTCACTCTTGGTTGCCAGGTATGCAATCACATGGTGAACAAGCTTGGGATTGCCCGGATTTACCTGAAATCCTGTGATAAACTTTGTTTTCTTTGCTGGCCAGTCCAGCACAAAACAACGGTAGTCATCGGGGATGCGTGTGGGCTTATAAGGGGTTGGAATCTTCAACGTCACATCCACTCTGGGCAGACCCACAGCGCCCGGAGGAGGTGGTGCTTTGTAATCTTTGGGGTCACCCTTCAGTGCACCGTCATCAATCCACTTAATGATCTTTGCCCGTTGAGGATCGGTCAGATCAAAGTTGTTCTTGTAGTCGTTGCAGCTGTTGTCTCCTTGCCAGGGGGGCATGATGCGTTTCTGAATGGCATTGCGAACCAACGCCCGTCGTCTGTTTACCTTGTCGTATGTGTCCAACTCAAACGGCGCAATTCCATTGGTCTTGTGACAGCCAAGACACTTCGATAAAAGTATCGCCTTGATGGCATTGTAGTAACTCACAGCAGGAGGCGGAAGCTCTGGCTCTGGCACAGTCTCAACCGGCTTGGACTCCGGCTTGGACTCCGGCCTTGCTTCCGAACTCGTTTCCGGCTTTGTTTCCGGTGTGACAGGTGGCTTCTCCGGTTTTGTTGCCTCTGAACCAGCATCCACGCCAACGGATGGCTCTGTGCTGACACCCGTTTCTACTTTTCCCGAACTCTCGACATCTTTCTCCGAAGAAACAGGCGGTGTGCCACAGCCCACCGCAAGAGCTAGACCTATGAAAAAGCAGATTACCAAAAGAAAAATACTTCGTCGATACATACCATCTACCTGTAGTTGCCGAGTTTTGTTTGAACTTATCTCCTTTCCCTAAACTATCAGAGTTGTGTCGATACATCAAGGTGAACGTGGTTCAATCTTTTCATGAGGTGTCTGATGAACTCTGTATTTCTAGGGCACTCATTTGAGACCTTTCGTGTATGTGCCGTGTTCTATTTGTAGTAGGGCACAGTTTCAAAGAGGGAGAGATTGCCCTTACTCCCCTAGCCCACATGAACATTCAACTGCGACAGGCAAAGACAGGGAGTATCGATGAGACATCACATCCTATGGAATCTTCTTGGAATATTCATCTTGACCATCGTGTGTTTTGGATGTCGAAATAAGAAAGCTTCTCTGAGTAAGAACTCTTCTGCTCTCTTGTTGAGGAGCCACCGTTCGGGTCATCCGGTCAGTCAACGGGACCTCTCTGTGAGAGTCGATATGTTGCGATGGCGTCAATGGGTGCAATCAGCACCTGATGTTGCATCCAAGATTCAGAGACTCTCTCATGTCTCTCGTAGGAACGCGGCGGCGGCCTCGATTGTTGGGGAAGCCTTGCGTGATAACAATGTAAAAGTACGACGGTGGTCTGTGTGGTTGTTAGGTACAATGGCAGAGAAATACACAACAGCGATTCCCTGGTTAATTCGAGCCACACAGAGCCCTGAGCCGCGCCTTAAAGAGTGGGCAAGTGGCTATCTGCAAGACCTTCCTCATCCCAAACGATTTTCTGCTTTCCACAAGTTTTTACAACATCCCAACCGAGAAGTCCGCGTATGGTCAGCACGCTCGATCCGTAGGATTGCCGCCAGAGTGCAGTCAAGAATTCGAGGGATCTTGCCTGTGCTTGTAAATATGGCTGCACACAAATACTGGCGGGAGAAGGTCGCTGTGGCCGCACTCCTCCACCGTATCGGAACCTTTCCTTTGCGCGTCGATGATCGCAAGCAAGTGAATGCCACGTTGATCCTATTGCTGCACTCCAAAGATTGGCGTGTTCGTCGAGCCGCCATTCGGGCTCTCGCTCTACTCGGAGCACGCTCTGTGGAGGCTGTCCCTGCTCTGCGTGTTGCTGCAACGTTTGACAAGTTCTGGTACGCCCGCCAAGAAGCCTCCGAAGCGATCCAACACATTCGCACCGCCTTCAGCCTTCGCGCTGCTCGCTAAGGGTCCGTCCCAAAAGAACCTATACCCTTTGCATCTCCGCTTCATCCACCCTGGCTGCGTTCCACGTCCTCGGAATAGCAAGCGATTCTCTCGTCGGTGAGCCTTGCCAGGGCGACTCGAAGAGCAAATCAACTATTTTGGACGGACCCTAATTTGTAGATATCTGCTTTTGTAACTTCTCTAGCATCTCGGGTTTGGCGCGTACTTTGAGGATGGTGCCACCATCGTCATAAGACGTCTCCAAGACTCGAACCTGTTTGTGAACTTCACCGATGAGTTGTCCTTCATTAAAGGGAACATATAGCTCTTCTTCCACCATGTCCTTTTCAAAGAAAGAGACAATGTATTCCTTCAATGCTTTCATATCGTTGGGAGCATGGGCAGACATGAAGATGGCGTCGGGAAAGTCGATCTCTATGTCGTAGAGGGATAGATCATCGAGTTTGTCTTTTTTATTGAAGACCAACTGCAGTGGGATATCTTGCGTGTCGAGTTCTGCAAGCACAGAGCGAGTGACTTCCAACTGTGAGCGAAAGTCGGGGTCGGATACGTCGATGACGTGAAGCAGCAGTGAGGCATCTGAGGCTTCTTCCAGAGTGGAGCGAAAGGAGGC
>JALTMC010000574.1 GCA_027005175.1 Myxococcales bacterium | reverse complement strand
ATCGAAGCAGACGGCGTCACCGAAGGTTGAGACGGCGTCATCGAAGCAGACGGCGTCATCGAAGGTTGAGACGGCGGCGTCATCGAAGGTTGAGACGGCGTCATCGAAGGTCTGGTTCGGGTTGGTCTTATCATTGACAACGCCCAAGGCCAAAGCCGTCGAGAAGTCCTTGTATCCCGTGCCGAAAGGCCTGGGATACAAGGATTCACTCTATCATTTCTCAGCCCCTTGTCGTGGAGGGATTGGGGGGGATAGAGAGTCATCAGGAGGAGAAGAGAGGAGGAGAGAAAGAGTTTCATGGCAAGGGTGGAGTCTTCGGACAAGAGAAAGAAGCACAGTCTTTTCTGTTTGGTTGATCGATCCTTGAATGAGTTGTATACTCGTGATACATGTGTTGTTTCGTGTGTGGACCCATCTATGAAGTAATCGTTACCTTTCAAAAGCCCCACACTCTCTAATGCTCTGCAGGATTTGATATAGCAGCTCAAGTGACTTACAATAAGATGGGTGAAAGGCTGAACCAAGGCCATCTCCTAGCAAATGGAGAAGAGTTCGAATGAATTCGTTGCAAAATCGTGGACCTCAAGTTGGACGCAAGACTGATGTGGGAAGAGTGCGGTCCGCGAATGAAGATTGTATGGGTGATCTCCCTGTAGAGAATGGTCATGTATTGATTGTTGCTGATGGGATGGGTGGATATCGCGGAGGTGCCATTGCCAGTGGCTTGGTGGTGGAAGCCATCGAAGAGTACTTCCTTGACACCGAGTTAGAGAATCCTCAGAAAGCACTAAAAGAGTCCATTTATACGGCGAATGAGCGGATCTACCTTCGTGGAAAGCAAGACGAGGATCTCTCTCGAATGGGCTCAACATGCGTGTTGGCTTTGGTCCAAAAGAACAAGTTGTATCTTGCTCACGTAGGAGACAGCCGAATTTACTTGTTACGTCCGGGTGGCACATTACAGCGTCTGACCCGCGATCACACCGTAGTCCAACACTTTGTTGATGTTGGTTTGTTGAGTGAAGAAGAAGCGGAGGGCCATCCCGACAGTCACATTCTCAGCCGCGCTTTGGGTCCTCGCGCTCATGTTGAGCCTGAAATACAGGAAAACCCGATCACCTTAAAAGAAGGAGACCGTGTGTTGTTGTGTAGCGATGGCCTGACCAAAATGCTCACAGAAAAAAATATCGGTGACTACATGGCTTTGTCTACAAGCATCCAAGAGATCGCTGAGCAGATGGTAGACTTGGCGAACGATAACGGTGGTGAAGACAATGTGACAGTCCTAGCCTACGAGTATCATCCTGCTGAAGGTGAAGAAGAAACGTCGTCGGATGATGGCATTCCCGTCTCCGATCTGGACTTCTCTGATGACACTCCCCCCTTGGCACTAGGGTTGGAAGGATTGAAAAAGCAAGCAGAAAGCCAGAACGACAAGAGCACAAAAAGCCAAAATGAGATCGCTGAGACAAAGCCTGCGACCCCAACCAACCAAGCAACAGAGTCTGAAGAGAAGAAGACCTCAACGGCATCTTCGAACCAGACTCCGAAAACAGATGTTGCGGAGAAAAGTGCTTCTTCAACGACACCTCCCTCCAAGGATTAACTTAACTACTCTGGACTCTTGTTTGCCTCTTTTGCTCTGTGCCAATCGGCTCTCTCCTTAGAGAACAAAATAGAGAACAAAATAGAGAACAAAATAGAGAACAAAACACACCAGCTTTCGAAACAATGTTGGGCACAAACAAAATGTGTTTTTTTTACCAGTGTTGACGACAAACTAGATGTACGAATGGTTGACTCTCAACCAACAGATTCGTTAGATTGAAGAGAAGAACGAATGTTGTCGTATGAAGAACTGTGAAAAAAGGATCATGTCTGACATTTTTTCAACATCATACTACAGAAAAGACACGACAAAAACACGGGAACAAAGTGGATGCCTGACAACCAAAAATTTGGAAAACGCCTGGTACAAGCTGGCGTAATAACTCAAGAGCAACTCGAAGAAGCCCTGCAACACCAGAGTCTTGAAGAGGGACGTCTGGGAGAGCTTCTTGTTCGACTGGGTTATGTTTCAGAATCGACCATTTTACAGTTTTTGGCTGCCGAGTTTCGAACTCGCTATGTCTCCACGGAACGGCTCGCTCGCGCCAGAATCCCACAACAAGTCTTAGACTTGCTTCCCGTTCAGCTTGCAGAGCGGTACAACCTCATCCCAGTTCTGTACGATACAGAAACACAAACACTGTCTGTGGTTACCTCTGAACCCCAAAACGAAGATAATCTTCGTGAAGTCCACATGCTCACTTCCGTCAGGGAGCTTCGAGTCTATGTAGCCTTACAGCCTGCGGTACAAGCTGCTATTCGCAAGCACTACCGAGGTGAGATCAACGCTTTTAAAGAACTGTTGTACCAAGAAGGTGGAGAAGGTGTAGGCCCAGAGGCTGCTCCTGGCTACTCTCATCCTGACAGCTATGCCCCAAGTCTGGTACGCACCCAAGGACAAGCCAACGACTGGGCAAGTCAACAGGGTTATGCGAATCAGTATGAATCGAGCCCCCCTTACAACACAAACAATCCATACGACAACGCGAACTATGGCTATGGATATAACAACCAAGCCAACTATAACCCCAACTACCAATATGAAAACCCACCGGCCTATCAGCCCTCCTATGAGAACGCATACCAGGAGAGCTATGACGACGATGCAACACGTCTGCATGCCAACCCATATATCAATGTGGAAGGTGGATACGCACCCCATCATCAGCAGTATGGGCTACAAGAGGGGATGCCCTACTCACCACAAGGTTATATCCCAACAACCTCTCCCATGGCACATATCAATGTGCTCGCTCTCACACGTCATCTCGTCAACACTCTTGAGAAGCAAAACCCGAGATACAACAACCACACGGAACTCCAACGTCCCGTATTGGAAACCATGCTCCGTCGTTTAAACCTCTCCAAAGAAAACTGTCAGCCCTTGTGGTTGGCCTTCTATCTCCATCACTCGATGATGCCGATCCCCCATCCTTGCTTGCTCAACCTAGAACCTGAAAGTGAAACAACAGTTGCTTTCCAAAAAAAGCACGAGGAAGCTCTAGCAGAGTGGGAGCAACTGCTCCTGCCTGTAGAGACCATCGAGATCCTCCGTCACATGTATGAGCGTATCGATGGACAGGGCTTTCCTGACGGTTTAAAACAAGAAGAGATTCCCCTTGGCTCAAGACTCCTGGCCTTGCTTGATGCCTATGAAGAACTCTCGCATCAGAACAATGTCATGTCCATTGAGGAAATTCTCAGTACGTGCGAAGAACATACAGAGACTCTCTTTGACGAGCAGCTGCTTGGTATCTTCAAAGAAGAACAACAACGCCTGGAAGAATACCGAAAAGGAACCATCTCACAAATACTACTCCTTGACCCCGACATCAATCTCACCTCCGAACTTGAAAAATTGTTGTGGGACAAAGGATTCTGGGTAGAGACCGCCTACAACTTAGCCCAAGCTCAAACCCTAGGGAATCAAAAGGATTTTGACCTTGTGGTCTTGGAGCTAGATTTTGGACCCGAACAAGACGTGCTCGCCTGGATGGAGGCTCAAAAAGAAGACAGCAGCAGTCCACCTGAGTTTATTATTCTAACGCAACGTCAAGATGAACTCGATCGTGGAATGGCCCTGGCCCGAGACTACTTGCTCAAACCCTTAAGTGCCAATATCATCGTGGCCAAGTTGAAGAAACAACTCGACCAAATCGAAGCCGA
>JALTMC010000573.1 GCA_027005175.1 Myxococcales bacterium | reverse complement strand
AGTCTTTGCTGGTCCCCGTGACGACGGTTTCTATGTCGACCTCGGTGGCGTGTTTGACCTCGCCAACATCACCAAGAACCGTGGGACCTCGGGTGCTACCCCTGCGACGGATGGAGTCTCTGGCTTTAACGTACACTCCATCGCCCTTGAGATCCCCACCAAGAACCTGACCCCCGATAAGAAAGCTCCTGGCTCTACACAAAAGAATGCCGACCGTACCCTCGCGATTTGGGCTGCTGCTAGCCGTCGTCGCATCACCTTCCGTGGTTGGGGTGGACGAACCTTTAACTTTGGTGGCTGGGTTCAAGTTTCACGCCTCGGTTTCCCCTTAATCAACGAAGTTGTGATCGGCCTCCAAGACAAAGA
The DNA here is from genome assembly GCA_027005175.1 of Myxococcales bacterium. Taxonomy (GTDB): domain Bacteria; phylum Myxococcota_C; class UBA6777; order UBA6777; family UBA6777; genus M3003. Next base: position 3,411 of record JALTMC010000573.1, on the reverse strand, counting down.
TCGCTTCAACGCAAGCCATCCCGCCTTTGATGTACCCCGCTTTGGCGCGTACTTCCTCAATCCTATCATCGTTCGCGATGCAGAAGCTGTTGGAATCTACACCGAATTCAACGCGGATGCAGACGCACTCAAGCTCAAAACCAACCGACTTGATATCATCGGTGTCCTCAACTTGGGCAACAAAGACATCGGGCTCGATGTAACGGGAGACTTCCTCCGCCTTGATATGACCAAAGACTCAGGCTTTCCCAACGGTCGTCCCATCCCTGGTGGGAAAGCAGCCAACCAGGAGCAAGCAGACGTCACCGATGTCATCATGCAGGTTGTCCTCGCCAAAGGAACTATCCCTCTCACCGATAACGCCAACAGCAACGATAAGGATTTCCTCACCGTCTTTCCCTATCTTCCACTTCCACACGAAGGCTTCAGCGAAGGCCACGGGAAAAAGACCCAATAAAGCTGAACCTTCTCCATCAGGTATGCTGAGAAAGTATACCTGATTTCATTGAAAAAGGCGGTCAAAAGACCGCCTTTTCTGTTTGCGATTTCTCCTTGCTTGCCATGACCTTCCATGGTACGCAAAGCATATTACAGAGAGACGAAATCCAAGAATGCCCTTCTCACGTTAGTCTTACAAGAGTACAGTAACGTGAAAGAAGAGAGGGACTGATACGATGTCATCAAGAACAAAGCCAGCCATCCAAAAAAAGAAGCGATCTCCTGGAATGGTCCTTCTCCTTATGGGTTTATTCCTCGGAGTGGGGATTGCCATAGCAACAAGGCTTCCCAAAGAGAAAGAACGCTCTTCCTGGGTCGTCATGGTTCATAAGAAGGTATCGCAAGACGAGCAATTAGCGATGTCAAAGCCAAAGGGCAGCTCAGCAGCAGAGAGAATGATTCGACACTACCAACGAAGACTCTACCTGTTGCCCAAGAAAGTTGGATTTTGGATCTTACTTGGCAAGTCATGGGTCCGAAAAGCCCGTGGTTCCTCCGAAATGGCATACTACCAACATGCAAAAGCATGCATTAAAGTGGCCCTTCACTTGTCTCCTGGAAACACTGGAGCGCTCAATTTACAAGGGCTTGTTCTTATCCAGCAGCACAAGTTTCGCGAAGCCATCCAAGTCGCCAAGAAAGTACTCAAGAAAAGACACGATGATGCGATGGCCTGGGGAATCATGAGTGATGCCTTCCTGGAGATGGGACAATACAAGCAGGCTTCCATGGCTGTGGAGCGCATGGCACAAATAAAACCCAACCTACCCTCCTATATCCGTGCTTCTCACTTGATGTGGCTACAAGGAGACATCCAAGGAGCACGAAAGTTAATCGAGCATGCCTTTGATGCAGGGCGTGGACAAAAGGACCGCGAACCCGTGGCCTGGGTTCTCACCGAGGGAGCCATGATCTTTTGGCATGCTGGGAATTACAAAGAAGCCCAGCAAGGCTTTGATATGGCACTCCAATATTTCAACGATTATCCGCCAGCCCTTGTAGGCAAAGCACAAACAGAGATGGCTCTCGACAACGTCAAACACGCCATCCAATTGCTACAGAATGCATACAACCGGCGACCTCTGGCACGCACCGCCTGGCTGTTGGGAGATGCGCGGATGATGGAAGGTGATGAAGTTGGAGCCCAAAAAGCGTACGCCATTGTTGAAAAGCTAGGACAAGAGGACCGTCGGGTGTTGGCGTTGTTTTGGGCAACCAAAAACCGCAAGACGATGGACGCCATTAAGTTGATCAGGGAAGAGTACAAAGTTCGCTCTGACATCTATACCGAAGATGTTATTGCCTGGCTCATGTACCGTTTGGGTCAACATAAAGATGCCTTAATCCGCATCAACAGGGCCACGATTCATGGAACCAAAGATGCCTTGTTGTGGTTTCACAAAGGCGCGATTTACATTGCCAACCAAAAAGTCAAAGAAGGAAGAAAGCTACTAAAAAATGCACTTCAGTTAAATCCCCACTTTGACATGTCAGGTGTAAAAGAAGCCAAAGCGCTGTTGAAAAAAACCGCGCCAACTCCCAAACAAGAACCCAAACAACAACAGCCCAAGAAGCAGCCCAGTCCCAGGCGATAACTTCCACACCCCAAGCGAACAAACCAAGGTTGACAATGTTATGAAACATAGAAGCTCTCTCTCTCTGCTGTCGTTATCTTCGGCAGTTCTGGTATGTTTGTTACTCACAGGATGTCCACCTGTGGACAAGCCACCGCCGGGTGTTCAACTTCACACACCGAAAGCAAGACGTCTCAAACCAACCAAGGCCATTGCCCCCAAAAAGCGACGTGTGACGATCAAGCTCAGGCAAAGGAAGCCAGTGAAGTTCATCCCAACCAAGCAACCAGCATCAGGCAAAGTTCGACGCAACCGACAGGGAAAGGTGGCTCTAAGCAAGCGCAAGTTATCTCCGGCCAACGCGGCCCTCGCAAGACGTATGAAAGCCATGGGGGCAGGACGAAAAAGCAGTGTAACTCCCGTCTATTTTGCTTCCGGTTTAAAGCCCAACTCTCTCGCCAAACGGCTTTGTCATGCGATGCATACGTTGCCAGCCCAACAGAAAGCCAAATGTTGTCAAACCAAAGGGCTCGGTTTTGTCGCAACCAAAGAGTGTGTCAGAAATCTATCCATTGCTCTCAAAATTGGAGCGATCTCCCTGGAGGAGAAAGTTGCCAATCGATGCATCCAGGCACTGAAGACAGCCTATCGAGGCTGCGGTTGGGTGGGTCTCTGGGGTCCAACAACACCCAAAGAATGCTTAAGTATGTTTGTTGGAAAACTCAAGATGAATGCTCCCTGTCGTTCCAGCCTCGAATGCAAAAAAGGACTGCATTGCTATGGCCTGGGAACCACCCGCGCTGGAAGATGTTATCCTCCCTTGCCGAAAGGGTCCCAATGTGGAACCGGTGTCGATACCCTCGCCACATACACACGTCAGGACACTCTGAAAAAAAACCACCCCCTATGCAAGGGATATTGCACTCTGTACCGGTGTCAATCCTTTCTGCCCAAAGGCAGCAAATGCAAGGCAGACATCCAATGTCAACCTGGAAACTATTGCAAAAACAAGATCTGTAGCCCTGGAAAGTATGCCCCTCCTGGAGGTGTATGTTCCGGTCGCTGTGCTCCAGGTTATCGATGTGTACGACGCAAGTGTGTCAGACTCAAAGAAAAGGGCGAGCTGTGCACCAGTGAGTTCGAATGTAGGGGTGGATGTATGCCCGTACCTGGTAAGAAGATCCGTCGCTGTGGTGTCCGTTGTAAGTCACCTATCTTTGACAAACGATAAGTATTCGAAATCACACCAAAGTCCCCCCTCACCACCTGTGATAGTGACCCCCAGGTGCCCCCTACCATCCTCTCCAAGACCTAAACACTTCTGATAAAAACACATAGG
>JALTMC010000572.1 GCA_027005175.1 Myxococcales bacterium | reverse complement strand
CCTGTAGACTCTGCCTGACCCACGATCGAAAGAGAGTTCCCACGCCCACAACATAAGAGTTTTTTCTGACGAAAAGGAGACCACGCCCTAGACAAGCCTACTTTTTAGGGTTTGTGGATGGCTTTGACAAACATCGTTTGAAAATGTTGATTCTTGCCTCTCAATGTTATCGATGTCGAAGCACTACTTTTGAGCCATCACACCCTGGTTCACAAAGGAGAAATGGAATGGACGGATTTTTCGTACAAGGCGATCCACTCCCAACGAAAGTTTCGGTGGTAACGATAGTCCAATGTAGGGTAAAAATCCTGTAAGCACCCACATAAAGGGTTCTCCCTGAACCCTGGAAAATCCAGCAGACTCACACATAGAGACCATCCCCTTCAAGTTGACCTCACTCTCATGATATTCGTCCTTGACCAGCCCAAATCGCCCAGCAACGTTGTCCCAAAAAGGATGCGGACATGTGGCAACCAACACACCACCAGGGCGAAGCATCCGGTAAGCCTCTCGAATGCAAGCCAATGGATCAGAGAGATGCTCCAACACAGCCAAAGCAATACAGAGATCATAGGTCCCCTCTTCAAGAGAGTCAGGTAGGTCCATCACATCTCCTTGCAACAAGGACACATTTGACGGCAGGGGCGGTGCGGCTTGCAACAAGCTCTCAGCAAACTCAACCCCAGTAAATGTCCCCTCCCCTTGCAGCAGCTCTCTCAGATACAATAAGGTCGCACCTTCCGCCGCGCCCATAGACAAAATATTTCGCGGCACACCATCGCCGTGAAACCGCTTGAATCCGGCCAGCGCAACCTCGGCCCGTACACGCAACCGATACTTGAGATGAGGCTTTGTGATACGCCCCTGTGCATACGTTTCATCCATAACACCTGCACGAGCTTCGGGAGATACATTTTCTTGCTTCATTTTAAATCCATTCTACATCCAAGGTTCGACATCGGTAAAGCCTCTGCCATGTTTGGTTCGAACCATAAAGGAAGCGGTGATAGTACTTTGTTAGGAATGGCGACCAAACCAAAGAAGTCAGGGAGAAACCCAGAGATCCTCACATATTCCCCGCATATTCCTTGCATATACGACTTGAAGTGTTCAAGTGATTTGATAGCTACTCCTATGAAACTGATTGGAAGAAAAGTTAAAGATGAATGATTACCGGTATCATGGACACCTCAAGGCTTTATGATGAGTGGTGCCAAAAACTCGATAACCCACAACATTTCCACGCTGCATCGCCTGTACCACAAGAATAGGACGAGAGTTTTGTGAAAGCCGAAGCTCACCGAAAAAAGACTGTTTTTTTCGAACCATTGGAACAGGTATTTTGCCCAACCAGACTTGGATCTGGGTAGCCTCTCCAGCTTTGACTTCCACACGAATATGTTTTGTACTCTCGACATCAAGAGACAGTCGAGCTTGCATACGGATGCCTGAGTCGGCTTGCAGCCGCAGTGCTGGTGAGGGCATCGAACGTATCGCCAGCAAGGTTTGACGGGCCAATTCATTGAGTTCACGCAAACTCAAAGAGACACTGTAATAACGATGAGGCCAGGGAGCAGCCAGTGTCAACAAGAAGCGACCGTGCTTTGACACAACCAAAGCGTTGTCTAGCATATGATTGCCTGGCACACTCCCTGTTTTATTGTAAGTCTGAGCATCTGCTCCCAACGCTTCTCGAATACCAGGTTGCACCCACTTCCAATACGTCTTCATGGCTCGACGCCAACGCCTTGCATCTCTGGCATATAGGGGAAACCTCTCTTGGAGCGGCAGCTCCTGGTGCAACACAACCCGCCGAACAATCTCTTGCAGATCAAGCAGTGTCGTGCAGTTTCGACGGCACCGAGGATGTGTCTTACGCCAATAACGCCGGGGGATGACCCCTGTTTTTCCCGCTTGCTGAAACCGAATTCGAGGAGACAACCGCACCCCACCACCACCATAACCACGATGCAACACGATGTTGGGAACACCATACTTCTTGCGATGAGCAAATCGATTCACTTGTTTTAAACCTGCGATGCGCATCAAGCGATCATAACTTTCGTTGCTCAAATGCTTGTACAAATCATAGGCCGTGTCTTGAAACCAACCATAGCTATCCAACATCGAAAGATGAGCTTGACCATCCAACCCAAACGCACGCAACGTAATAAGAGCATTGAGCGCAGCCCAGATCTTAATGGTAGAGGCAGGCCAGTATCTTCGTGGAGAATAAACAAATCCCGTGTTGCGCAAACTAAAGTACTGAAACGCAGGTTGACCCAATCCAGGGACAATCCTCGCTGCCAAAACATAACTTCGACGAGGAGGCCTGTAGCCATTTTTCTTAAATATTCGAGACAGAGAGGTCTGGTCTGCCAGTCGTTTGACCTTCTCATACCAACCCAAGGACTGCAAAGAGATATCGCACCTTCGCTTTGCAGTCGCGGCCTGCACGGATGATGAAAACAACAAGACAAGCACAACCAACAATCGAACCTTTGCTCTCATTGTTGTTTTCCTGCTTTGGTTCGACGTTTTGGTTTGCACTGTATCCATTGAGCAACTCGCTTTATTCCAAGATGAGGGAAGGCTCTCAGTAACGATGGTTTTCCCCACTTACTTTTGCTCCAAACAAGAAGACTGTCCACGGCTTGCTTGCGAATCCTTGGATCAGGGTCTGCCATCATCTCCTGCCATAAAGCAAGCATACGCTCCCCCAGTCGAAGCCCCCAGGGAGTGTTCTTAAGAGTCGTAGGTATCGTCAACCACACACTCATCCACTGCCGCAACAGATGTGCCAGCAGCATGCGTTGACTTGGATGCCGATCCTTCAAAAGAGCCCTTATTTTCCGGCGTTCAAGACCATCGCTGCGGAGAGATTGGAGAAAGTAAGCTTGCCACAACATGGTCTTATCTGTGTGTTTACGAAGCTTTGCAATGAGAACCTCCCAGTTGGGCATATTCATCGCCAAAAGCCATAAAGCTGTGCGTCGAAGCACAACCGAATCATCCCTCAAGAGTTTGGACAGTTCTGACTTGGCGTTGCTGGTTCGTTTCATCGAATACAACGACAACATCGCTTGGTATCGAACTTGAGGATGTCGGTCGGAGAGAGCCTCCACCAAAACAGGGACAGCCTGTTCTCCGACCTTATGGAGTACCTGCGCGGCTCGCTCACGCACTTTGGGATGAGAGTCCCTCTTCAGCAAACGAAGCAATCGACGAGAGGCTTTGGGAGAGAAACCGATCTTGGAGAGAACCCCGATCGCTTCATAACGCACTCCCCAGTCTCGGTCACCAAGCGACCTTGTGACAGCAAAGCGAACACGTCGCTGTGCCCCTACTTTGAGGTCACGCAATCCCAAAATAGCTTCGTACCGAACAAGCTTTGTTCGGTCGCGCAACGCCCGCGCAAACAAGGACGCTCTCTGTCGCTGAGAACCGCGAATCTTCCGAAGGGCCTTGACCGCCACAACTCGCGTTCGGGACCGAGGCCGCTTCAAAGCCTTGGCAAGCGCGGGTAATGCAGCAGCACCGATCTTCCCGAGAGCTTCGGCAGAAGCAGCTCGAACGCCCCAGTTTCTATCGGAGAGGGCGGTAATTAATGCAGACAACGCAGGTTTCGCATAACGTCCCATAGCATTGAGAGCCTCAGCAGCCGGATAACGAATTCGCCACTTGCGATGGTCGAGAGATGTTACAAAGAGAGGCAGCAAAGGCCGCGCCCATTGACGTAACTTACCAGCATGCATCAAAGCCGCTGCCTTCACTCGAAG
>JALTMC010000571.1:1876-3788 GCA_027005175.1 Myxococcales bacterium | reverse complement strand
CCATGGAACTCTCGGCTGTATCGGATGAACATGACTCTTATGACAACCACATCAAAGTGGTACGTGGTCGCGGCTCATCCAAAGACCTTCCTGCAGTTCCTCCCACAGAGACCCTTGTCGCAGCGGAGCAAGACGACACACAAGGTACAAACTTACCCGAAGAAACACTACAAGTCAGACGTGATAAAGTGCTCGCCATGGCGAGAATCCGAACAAAAGCAAACTCTGCCCTTTTTGTTGAGACATTAAAACTACCTCCAGAAGCCATCCTCGCCCTTACAGAAAACCACACAACCCCACCAACACAAGAGAACACAACCGAAGCCACCACAGCACCCACCGAATCCACCACAACCTCAACCGAAACTACCACGGTACCCACCGAAACCACCACAACCTCAACCGAAACTACCACAGCACCCACCGAAACCACCACGGTACCCACCGAAGCCACCATGGCACCCGCCGAAGCCACCATGGCACCCGCCGAAGGTTCTTCCGAGCATACGAGTGTTGCGGAGGAAGGCGACGACGCAGAGAATGTGGGGGAAGGCGACGACGCAGAGAAGGATGATTCGCCTATGATGTCGTCCCTTAAGACAACATCATAGGAGTAAGAAGTAGGAATCTATCTCTTCAGGCTATTTTTTTCCTTTTGATGGGGTTGTGCCCGATTTTTCCGTAGAGAGGATCTCTACCAGTTGTCCCAAGTGCTCTTCGATTTTGACCCAGCATAGGGTGCGCTGGGCTTCAAATCGGAGATTAATGGATTTGCGTTTTCCCTGGGAGTACCCTTCGAATCCCAACAGCACAGCCACAGCGGGAATGACCGTCCACCAAGGAAAGGACTGGAACCAAGCGGCCTTGTGAAAGAAGGGTCCAAGCAAGCGAGAACCAAACATCCAGAGCCCCAGCCCCACCACTGCACCCAAAAACATATAACTCATAACATATCGAAAGATAATACGATGCATCTGACCTTGCAGTTTTCCTGCAACCGCATATAACATCTCTGCTTGATACTCTGCCATAATCGCCCTTTTCTCCTATGCTCAAAACTACTATATTGCGTGTGATACGCTCTATCATTTACAATGTTTTGGTACTTTAAGATAGAAGTATGTATGAGCAAGTCCATTTCACTTCAAAGAAGGATTGACCATGTCCATAGCTGTATTGGGAGCGGGAAGTTGGGGGACGTCATTGGCCCGGATGTTGGCTCGGAAAGGCCTGAATGTTCACCTTTGGGCTTATGAAAAAGAGTTGGTTGAGGAGATCCAGAAAACCTCTATCAATAGCTGGTATCTCGACGGTTTCACTTTGCCAGAGAATCTAACCGTAAGCAATGATTTAGCTTATGTGCTCGACAATGCAGAGCTGTTGGTGTCCGTCACCCCCAGTCATGCGGTGCGGGCGGTCTGGAGTCAATGTGCTTCTTTGTTGAAGCCTGATATCCCCATGGTATGCTGTAGCAAAGGAATTGAAATAGGAACAGGCAAGTTAATGTCCGACATTATGCCTGAGGAGTTTCCAAACCATCCATCGCACTTATTTACCTATTTATCGGGTCCAAGCTTTGCGAAAGAAGTCGCAGAAGAACACCCGACAGCGGTGGTGATTGCAGGCACAGATGACAGCGTGGTAGAGAAAATCCAAGAGACCTTCCGCACCCCCTTCTTTATGACTTTCACAAATCACGACGTTCGTGGCGTTGAAATCGGAGGTGCCCTCAAAAATGTGATGGCGATTGCAACGGGGATCGTTGAAGGACTGGGCTGGGGATACAACACCCGAGCCGCTCTCATCACCCGCGGCCTTTACGAGATGATCAAGCTGGGTAGTGCCCTGGGCGCAGAGGCTATTACCTTTGCCGGACTCGCAGGCATGGGCGACTTGATCCTAACCTGTACCG
>JALTMC010000571.1:0-1866 GCA_027005175.1 Myxococcales bacterium | reverse complement strand
ACCGGTGGGTTATCGCGAAATCGCAAGGTCGGCCTAGCCTTGGGTGAAGGAAAAACCCTGGATGAGATCCTCAACAAGATGAACATGGTTGCCGAGGGAGTGAAAACGGCAAAAGCTGTGTATGAGCTAATGCAACGTCACAAGGTTCACGCCCCCATCTGCAACGTTGTGTATGAGATCCTTTACGAAGGAAAACCACCCATGGAAGCTGTCAAGGAACTCACCGCCATGGAGCTCAGTGGCGAGCTTCGCGCTCTCGTCGACCACAACCCATTGCAACAATGACAACACAACCTTACCTGATTCGCCCGGCAACACCACAAGATGCAAGTGCTTCCGCTCACCTTATCTTTCTAGCAGGGACTCCCTTATTTCAGTATCTCTTCTACAAAGATCCTTCAACATGCGAAGCATTTATCGCGGAGCTTTTTGCCCAGGAGAGCAACGTCTTCACCTACGAAAATGCAACACTCCAGGTGAATGTTCACAATGATATTGTCGGCTTAATCTACTGCGTCGATCGCGAAACCGAAGCGGAAAATGAAGCGGGTACTCGCGACTGCTTTATGAAACATTTTGGCTTGGGCGGAGCCTTGCTGCGATTGCCCCGATTTCGGAAATTCGCAGAATTCTCCGGCGTCGCAGAACAAGACGAACTCTTCATCAACCATGTCGCTGTTCACGAAGATTTTCGTCGTCAAGGAATTGCCCATAGACTGCTAGAATGGGCCGAGCAAGAGGCCAAACAGAGAGGTCTCCGACACCTTGGACTCTACGTTGACTTCCACAACAAACCCGCCCGTCGGGCTTATGAAGCATTTGGGTTTGCCTATACCCAACATATTGAGATGAACATCAAAATCCATGATACCCTCTTTCATGGACAAGATCGTATGCAAAAAAAGATCTGACAGCACAGTTCACACATCACCAAACTAGAACACTGATCTGCTTGAGGGACCGGGCTAGGTCTTCCGAAACTGGGATGGAGACTGTCCTACAAGCTTTCGAAACATCCGAGAGAAGTACAAAGAGTTTGAGAATCCCACATGTTGTGCCACTTCTTTGATACTATAGGATGAGCCTAGCAATAGCTCTTTGGCCCGATCCATTTTGAGCTGCAACACATACGCCCATGGCGTCGTCCCTGTTGCCTTCTTAAACAAGCGAATAAAGTGGTATTTCGAGTATCCCATATCCTGAGCTAACTGCTCCACACTTGTGGCTTGATAGCTCAACGAGTGGAAGCGTTCGATATCAACCACATCCTCTTCCCTCTTGCTCTTCTGCAGAGCCAGAAAGAGTTGTAATAAAACACCTGAAGCGTCAAGGCAATAGTGACTGACTTTTTTTTACAACAACTCCAGAATAGTTCGAAAGTGCGACAGGATCTCTGCATGCTCACGAACATGAAGCAAAGGAGATTCTACCGACAGCCCCAGCCAGTCCAGCAGTTGTAGAGCATAGGACCCCTCAAAACGAACCCACCAGATATCCCATCCTTCTTCGGGGTGGGAAGAGCAGTCGTAGGATAGATGTGCTGGCAACAAAAGTACATCGCCAGGATGAACAAGCAGATTTTTCCCCCCGAGGAAAGCTTTTCCCGAACCACCGACACAATAGACAAGGGTCGTATCACTTTTGATACGATCGCTCACTTTGTATTCACATGACTGATAATGTCCGACCAGCGTCACCCATAACCCCAACGCTCTCTCCAAACCGGTCGATGTCGCGTACGTGCAAACCTTGCTTTCTACGATCATAATCGCTCCCAACAGGCAGTAACAAAATAGCAAGATACTGCATAAGATAGCAATATGATCCCCTTGTCAAGCAGAAAAAAAAAGGTATAATGCACGGAAA
>JALTMC010000570.1 GCA_027005175.1 Myxococcales bacterium | reverse complement strand
CTCTTCTGACAAGGTCGCCGTTTATACCTGAGTTGCTTTTTCATGTCAACAACTTTTTGAAAAAAATTTCAAAGTTGTTGGTGGAAGCGACCTCTTTCGTCAGCAGCGAGATGGGTTCTACCGGAACCCACCTCATCTGTCAACATCTTTTTCATCTTTCTATCTCGAATTCATGAATCATGAACAAAAGCACATTCTTGATGATACAGATTTCTTTGCCCGAATGCGTCACCCCATGTCATACGAGTCAAAAGAAGTTCAGTTCGAACAAAAATTTGTGTGAGAAGGCTGCGTCTTTTTAGACAACATTGCTCCCAACTCCTACAATAAAAAGAAGTGTAGGGTTCATAGCAGACAAGCAACACCAAAGAGGCGCCAAAGAGTCGATGCTCCCTGTTTTCAGAATAAAGAGTGAGGGTGTTTTCTTACGCTGTGAACAAACAAGTAACGCCAAAGATGGGATGCTCCCCTTGCGTAGCAACTCACCCTGATGATTAAAGAAAATATAGCTTTCCTCCGTTAAGGTTAAGCGGTATCATTGAGTGCAAATGTTAGAAAATACTCGTATTGTAAGACTTTTGTTTGGTGTATGGGAATACGGATGAGAGAAACAAAAGATAATAGTTTGGTAACAGTGGTTGGAAAGCTGCCAGAGTTGGTCTTGCCCAAAGCCAAAGATGCATGCCTTGTGATGCTTTATGGCCCAGACCTGGGAAAGAGATACACCATCGGCTCAACAGCGATTGTGATTGGACGCTCAGAACAAGCTACGATCTATGTGGACCGTGACTCCGTCTCTCGGGATCATGCTCGGATCTTTATAAAAAATAACAAGTACTTTGTTGAAGATATGAAAAGCACCAATGGTACTTATGTCAATGATATACAAGTCACTCAAAGACAGCTCGAAGATAGTGATCTGATCAAAATCGGAGAAGTTATTTTCAAATTCCTCAGTCGTGACAATCTAGAGAATGTCTATCACGAGGAAGTCTACCGAATGGCCACCACAGACGGCCTAACCCAAGTCTACAACAAACGTTACTTTCTGGAATGTATTGATCGTGAATTTAGCCGCTCGATGCGCCACAACCGCCCCCTCTGCCTGGTCCTCTTTGACATCGATCACTTCAAAATTCTCAACGACACCTACGGCCACCTTGCTGGCGACTTTGTGCTCAAAAAAACGGCACAACTGGTACAGCATCAAATCCGATTTGAAGATATATTCTGCCGCTATGGGGGAGAAGAATTTGCTCTTCTTCTTCCAGAGACAGAACAATGGCAGGCTTTGCGAATTGCTGAGAAGATGAGACAAAGCGTTACGAACTTGAAGGTCGTATTTGACGACATGACGATCACAACGACTGCAAGCTTTGGTGTCGCTGTCTCCCACAGCGGACTTGAAGCTGCTCAACAGCTGATACAGCTTGCAGATATCAACCTCTATCAAGCCAAATCAAGTGGGCGCAACTGCGTCTGTGGCTGAAAAAAACAACACTTTCCCTCACTCAGATGATTCAAGTTATTCGTCGCAAAAGCCAGCAAGATCTGAGCTGATACAAAGTAGGAACCAACTTGGCCTTGAAAACGTGGTTTTCTATGTTCAGACGCGAAAGCGTGCCTGATGACATTTCGGGCTGGCGCACCTGCACCTGAGTCAACCTCTCACAGCAGAAAGTTCATGAACCATCCGGGCTGGCCTTCACGACTTGCCTCGCAAAAGACAACATCCACCTTGGAGCCACAACCATGTTTGCCCAATACAAACAAGTACGTATCAAAACTCGTGTTCTCACCCTGGCTTGTTGCCTCTCGCTGCTCTCATCAGGTTGCTTTGTACCTCGCGTCCAGGTGGGGCCTTCCATCCTCAAGCCCGTTTCATCCTTTAAAAAAGAAGTCAAAGCCCCTCAAGATCCGCAAGAGACACAAGCTGGATTTGGATTCGATTTATTAATGGGGTTGTATGTTCCCCTGACAACCGCAAAAGATCTATTCCAGTCCATCAAGGTAGAGCGAAAGAAAGGTGGGCCTTTTGGGGTGGGGCTCTCCATGCGACCTGGACTATGGATGTCTGTCGACTTGGGCTATAGCCTCGATAGCGACGCATTCCCAGGCAAGTTTGTAGCCGGTTTTGGCCTATCCCTCCGCCTTAGCTCTCTCTTGGCCATTGGCTACACCCCGTACCTGTTACTGGCGGGCTCAGAACTGGGCACTCACATCGGAATGCGCCACTCTCTAACCCTCTACCTGTTCAACTCCATCCTTATGATCGAACCACAATATGAGTTCGCATTCTCTGGCAACAGAGTCACACATGGCTTCCGAGTCATGTTCGGCATAAACTTACTCACACCCTTCATCTTGCTGGCAAAAGCAAATCTCGGAATTTAAACTGGACAACCCGACCTTTGCTAAGAGAGCAGACCGCTCTGTAAAACGTACACAAGCTTGGAAACATGTCCTACAGAAAAAAAACGAGAGATCCGAAGAGTTGTGGATTCCGTTCTTCCACCAGGAAAGCAGCCCTATCGACTCCAAGGGGGATAACCTATCACCGATGCGATTATGGATTTCGTTCTTCCACCAGAAGATCAACTATTCCTTGCAGTTATTCACGAAACTCCTCAACCAGCCGATTGATGAGGAGGGAGTCATTGGCAGCTTCAGCGGCGTAAGGCAGATGGATCGGCACACCAAAGCAAATCTGCCATGGGGATGGGAAAGGGATAAGACCAAGAGGTCCAAGCAATGGAAAGGTTGGCGTAATAGATAACAGGCTCAGTCGCAGGAATATTGTCCATACCACAACAGCGCACACGAAAATAACGTTTCGCCAAAAACTGTAATATCGGTCGAGCATCACACGGGGGTTATCCATCCTCTCTCATCCAATCGATGGTATCACGCAGGCCATCCTTGACAGACGTTTTTGCGACAAAACCGAGCTGTTGCTCGGCGCGTTCAACGATCGCACAAGAGTGACGAATTTCACCGGAGCGTGGTTCAAGATGTTGAATCTCGCTTGTGGAGTGACAGAGAGAGCGAATCGTCTCAACCAATTGATTGACAGTGATCGCGCGTCCAGTCCCGATGTTCATGGGCTCTCCTTGCCCACCAGAAGACAAACAAGCCTGGGCCACGGCGGACGCCACATCTTTGACATATATAAAATCGCGGGTTTGCTCACCATCTCCAAAGATGGTCAGGGGTTGACCTTGGGTAGCCCGTTTCACAAACAGGGAGATCACACCCGCATAAGGACTCCCAGGATCTTGACGCGGCCCATACACATTAAAGAACCGAAGTGGCTGAGTGGCCACACCATGCGCCTCACGATAGCAATACATCAACTGCTCGGATGATAGCTTGTGAATCCCATAAGGTGATAGAGGCTTCGGCACGATGGCCTCACTCACCTTCTCCACCTGAACATCTCCATACACAGCAGCAGAAGAAGAAAATACAACCTTCTTCACTCCGCGACTACGCGCATACTCCAACACCTGCGCTGTGGAAACATAGTTGTTGCGGATATCGTCGAGTGGGTTGACCATCGAATACACCACAGATGTTTGTGCAGCGAGATGTATCATCCCATAAACCTGCCCCCAGTCTCGCTCCACATCCATTAAGGCAGGCCACAAACCATCAGCAACATTGGCCTCTACCACCCATAAAGAAGGGTGGTCCTTCACCCCTGCCAGATTTTTTCGGTGTCCCGTATGAAAGTTGTCCAACACCACAACCCGACAACCCATTTCCAACAAACACTCCACAGTATGTGAAC
>JALTMC010000569.1 GCA_027005175.1 Myxococcales bacterium | reverse complement strand
ACATCTCGGAGCGCGCGTTGCGGCCGATCGCGATAGGGCGAAAGAACTTCCAGTGCGTGGGTAGCGACGAAGCAGGAGAGAGCTTGGCGATCTTGCAGTCATTATGCGCAAGCTGTGAGGCGAACGGAGTGAACCCCCAGACCTATCTGACGGACGTGCTAATACGAATCCAAACACACCCGAACAGCCGAATCGACGAGCTTTTGCCTCACCTCTGGAAGCCACGAGAAGAGAATTCGGACGTGGCTCCTCTGGAAGCTCCCACCTCGATTTGAAGCCTCCTTTCCCCCTTGTCTCCCAATAGAAAACGATGAAAAACTTGTGTTCTTATCGCCTGGGTTTGGGGTCGGTAGGTAAGCGGATCGATAAATATTGAGTTTTTTCGACGCACTGCAGCCCTTCGCCGAAAGCGGCGTATACCTACAAAAAACGTCCTCTCAATATCTGGCTATTTTTCCTCTTTGACGTCCAAAATCCTCTTGGGAAGGGAGGCTCCGACTGATTTGAAGAGCTCTGTTACCTCTGCATCAGGTTCGTTTCTTTGATAGAAATTGAAAAATTTTGTCTGAAAATGAGTCGCTTGAAGACCGAGCAGGGTCTCCCGGATTTGACTCCAAGGTTTCCCACATCTGAGCTCTGCAACCCTCTCAAGAAGAAGGGACAGCACACAGATTTTGACGTGCACTTCGATCCGCCGCGCGGTCCAATGGAACACCGGACTTATCTGGATTTGAGTTCTCTTCAACGAGCGAAAACAGCGCTCGATCACCAACAACGCTTTGTAGCTCTGTGCCGCGTTCTCCAAAGACAACGTATCATCGTTCGTCTGCACCACCCACTTCCCGTCATATCGGGCTGCATCGCGAATCGCGCCTCGATTGATTCGCAGCTCTCCTCCTTTCGTCACCCTCAGATAACGGCCATAACGGCCCGATGCTTTCAGTTCTATCGCCCACTGGGCCGTCGCCGAGAGCTTCTGATGTGCTCCCATCTTCTCTTCCAACTCACGGACCACTTTTTCTCGATGTCTGCGTTGCCGTTCCGCCTGTTTTGGGTTGTAGCAGAGGATGTATCGACGTGCCTCAACGCCCGCTCCGCCGACCACCACCTCCTTCGCTTGCAGATTCTCTCCCAGCCCCGTATATCGGCCTTTTTTGGACAGAACTTCCTCTTTGATCTCCTTCACGCTCGACATCCTTGTCGCCAACAAGTAGGTCCCACATGCCTTCGCCAAGACTTTCCGGCTCTTCGTTGAGTTGAATCCGGCATCTCCGACAAATAAGGCTCGTCCAAGTTTCCAACCCTGGAGATCCTTTTTGATCTGCTCAATCGTCGTCACGTCCGAAGTGTTGCCCGAAAAGACCCATGAGCGGATCGGAATCCCGTCTTTGGTGACAGCCAGAGCGATCACGATCTGTGGGGTCCAAGTCCCCTCCTTTGAGCGCCCCAGATTTCTGAGCAATGGATCGAAAGCCTCGTCATCTTCGGACTCTTCGTCACTTTCATCGATTGAGAATGAAACCGTTGAGGTGTCGTAAAAGACCACGTCCACTTCCAGGTTGAGGAGGTCTGCGACCTCGAAGAATACGGCCTTTTCGACGGCTTCGGAGTGTTCGTGGTAGAGATCCATGGCCTGGTAGAGTTGTTCGAGCTTCAACTCCCAGCACGACGGCAGAAAGACCTTCTTGAGCCAGCGCTGCCAGACTCCGAGTTTGGAGGAGGGTTCACACAAACGATTTGCAGTCATCGCAAGCAAAGCTCGCTCATAAGGGACGTTACGATGCTTTGATTCGAAGGCTGCGCGCAAAGCAGGCCCGATGCCGAGCTGTTCCCACATGGATTCGAGCAACGCAGGCGTCCCAAGTTCGACGGTTCCGAGAAGTTTGACGTCTTCAGGGAGTCCAGCCTCTTGATGGGAGGAACCTTCTTCGTCTTGCAACAGATCACGAACCTCAAGTCCACAGACCTTCGCGATCGAGCGACAAAGCCGGACGAGCTCGCCTCGATCAAGTTGATCACTGCGACCAAAGTTATGGATCAACTGAGGAGTTGAGACGTTTGTCTCGGGGTGACGGACATTATGGGCCAAGTGGTAGTAGGAAACCACCGTTCCATCTTTGTTTTTGCGCTTGGTTGTTCGTAGGTACATTTGTTCACATCCGCAAGGGGTTATGAAGAAATAAGCACCTACTTATTAATATATTCCACAATATTTGTCAAGGTGATGTGATAAATTCGTTTACCTACACTATATGAAGGTTTTTGAGGAATTCACGATCTCCTTAGATTGATTTTTTTGCGTTTTTCAGAACTAGGGTTGCAACCTGGGCTCTACAAATCCCAAACCCAGGTTTGATATCCCCTCACAAAATCCGCGAACCGTGAGTCCAACTGGGCTACAAATCCAGTTTCAGATCTCATTGAGAAAAAAAGGAAAGAGGCCAAGGGGCGAGAGGGCCAACCACACCGCCCCTCCCCCCCCCTCACCAACTTTGAACTTGCCTTGTCGTAAGTACGTATTAGATTAATGTATCGTTAAACCATACATGTGGTGTGGTTTAAGCACACCGAAAAAAAAGGAGATGATCGATATGGTCATTCAAGATCCAGAACGAACATTGCCTCCCGAGTTGGTCCGGCGTCTTCGTGAACAGTCGGGACTCAACCAGGCAGACTTCGCGGAAGCTTTGTGGGTAGGCGGTGGAAAGAACGTGATTTCCTCCTGGGAAACTGGAAGGAGCCCATGCTCTGGGCCAACCGCGCAACTCATCCTTCTCCTATTTGGTGGAGAAACAGGTGACATCCTTTCCCAAACTTTTCGTGATCAGGTTGAGAGGGTATGGAGCAGAGGGCACCAACCAGTGGTTGGATGGCGTCAAGTTCTTGCCTATCCTGCGGAGAAATACGAGATAGCCCCGTCCGACTTCGGCGCTTTGTTTCCTGATGCCGCGCTCCCTCCAGAAGAAAGCATGTATTCTTTCCCTTACCAACAAATCGAGGGCAGGAATGTCGTCCAGAGAGGAAGTGGTCTTTGGTTCGGAACACTGCCGATCGAAGATGGGACTGATCCCTGGTATGCTTGGCTTTTCACTCGTCTCGCTCAGTTCGTATGGCGTGAACATCGGTGGGAAAATGATCCATCTCAGCTCCCAATGGGCAATGTACACATCGGGAGCTTGCTGACTGTCGCACAACAAACAACGCATTTCCTGCGTCGGGCGTACCCGAAGATTGGTATTCCACCAGAAGCCAAGATATCGCTCTGTTTGGAGCTGTCCGACATGGCAGGGCGGGGTGTTGGCTTCTTCGATATCTCAGGCCGCTTCCCCCCAACTATGATGGATTTTGAGGGGGGGAATTCCCCAATGAACCGATGGGGAGAGGATTTCCTGGGGACGAAGCACCAGTGCCAACTCGAAGAGATTGTCAGAGAGCCTTCAAGTGTCGCCATAGCGTGGGTTGGTTCTTTGATTGAAAAGATCGAGCCACAATTCACCCGGCCTGACATCCTGCGTAGCATGATGACTCGACAGAAGGAGTATGATTCAGGCCGACCACGACAACACCACGAACTGGCGTTCCTTGATTGAAATCGAGACCAATAGGACCGAAACAAAAGAGCAGGATACCCCAAAAAAGAAGATACATACCATGTAAGAGCTTCTCAAGGCGCTCTGGCCTTGAGCCAGGTCGCGACCTCGTCTGGTGTCGTTGCGGCCCTTGGAATATCGAAGACGTGTAAACAGCGTATTTTTCAGATGTAGCGAATAGCTATCATGTGAGGTGGGCGCTGATG
>JALTMC010000568.1:7105-13889 GCA_027005175.1 Myxococcales bacterium | reverse complement strand
CAACTTGATCATTGATATGATGAGGGGGAATAAGGCGGCAACCTGCAGTAGTATGAGGTATCGAGTGGAGGTGGGAAGCTCGTAGAGCCAGGCTTGTTTGGGCTCGCTGGAGATCCCTTCTTCTATCTTTTCAAACAAAGCGTCCCAATCGGTTGCGCTCTTTTGCGATGACATTGAAATCGCCATAAGATCGTGTTCCCACGACGAATGAAGCTCCCCAACACCTTGCGCTAGGCTTCCTCGTGATGGGGCCTCTTCTATCAAAGTCGGTGTTTGATGGGGGGACCTTTCGTTCTTGGACATGCTTCCTACTGCTGGTTAACGTTTAACTTTATTGTGATGACTGCGTACCATCTCTTCTACCCGCCTACCTGCTCCTTTTCATGCTTCCTGCTGCTGGTTAAAGTTCAACTTCATTGGCTAGCATTTGTTTTAACTTCTTATACCCACGATGAGCGCGTACTTTGACTGCGCTGAGGTTCAGCCCAAGCTCCTCTGCAACTTCAGGGAAGCTCAGCTCTTTGAACCAGTAGAGTTCAATGACTTGTCTTTGGCTTTCTGGCAACTTTTGAAGTGCGGCGCGAACTTGCGCTGATGTTTGTTGTTGCTCCACAGGATCCTGAGGGGTCTTCCCCTCTAAAACGGGATGTTCTGCCACCAGAGTTTCTGGACGTCTTTTCTTTCGTCGAAGGAATTCTCGTTTCAGATTGAGTGCGATGGTCATGAGCCATGGGCGCAACCGGGCATCTTGTCGAAAATCATGGCGGGCTCGATGCAATTGCATAAAGGTCTGTTGCACCAAATCCTGTGCCTCGATCTCACGGGATATCCCACGCCGCATAAGACGCAGCAACAAAGACGCGTACCGATCAAAGATGGCTCGAAAAGCGGACGGATTGCCGTCAATATAAGCCTGCATAAGTTGTTCGTCTGTGGGTTGCATCACTTGTGCTCGGTAAGGAGTTATGTGATGCGTTGTATCATGAGAACTCTCTCGTTTTCAAGAACACATATGTCACAAGCTTATCGATGGTTACAACTTTTCAGATCTGTTTGACATGCAAGATGATTAAAACGCGGCCATACCGGTAGGTCGGTCCCAAGAAGGCGACCTTCTTTTTGTTGGGGAGTTTGATCTGAGTCGAAGCATATTGCTTGAACGTTAACTTCTTCTTACCCTTGCGCTTTTGTCGATGCATAAAAATAGCCTGAAGCAGAATTCGTTGCTTCTTCTGATTAAACTTCTTTGGTGTTATTTTTAACCGATACCCGTTGGATATCGGAACAATGATAGATGCTTGGTAGGTTGTTTGGTAGGTCTTTTTCTTGAGCAGTTGGTAGGCATTAAAGTCAAACATTTGATGCAGAGAAGGGAGGTCGCGCTTCAAGCGTTTGTCCACATAACGCTTGTTGCGTACATGGGCGTAAATCAGCTTGATACTCAGCCGCACTTTCTGCTTAACTCGCCTGGATATACCAAACGCAGCGAGCCGCTTTAAAGGAGGGTGCTTCTTCTTAAGTCGGTAATTTCTTTTTGATTGAAAAGAATTGTGTTGTAGCGGAACACTGTGGGCAACGAACGGAGGAAGAAGCAGACACCATACAAAAAGGAAAACTCGAAGGAGTCTACCACGGGGTTTTTTCACGGAGTTTTTCCGTTTCGTTTCTTTCGAGTGTGCTTTTTGTTCGTCGTTTTGTTTGTGGAGTTGCCCTTTTTGGCGTCATCGAGAGTGGGCTCATCAACAACAATGACAGTAATGGCTTGACCTGAGGGAACATTGGTTTGCAGGACCGCCACTTGTGCTGTATTGCTGCTGACAATCTTTTCAACAACAGTATCGTTGGCTGGGTCTGGTCCGGGGTCGAGGTACTGCATCCCAACAACCATGACAATCCCACACATGGCAACTCCGCTGAGGAGCAAGCCCGGTCGTCGTCGGAGCCACGTTGAGACTTGTTGTATCGCATCCCACAAAGACGGTGTTGGTGTTGTTGATTCTACGGGTCTTGTGCAAACCGCCCCAGCTTGAGGTTGGATAGCAACCATCTGGTCAGTGATCTGTTGGCCGAATGTATCCCAGTCGATGTCTTGACTGGCAACATCACTTTGCTCTTGCAGGGTTTGTTGAACCAACAACTGCTCAAAGCACACTTCGTCATAAAGAGCGCGAACTTGTTCGTTGGTTTCTATTTGGCGATCGATCTGTTCTCTCTCATGCGGGGTTAGCTCCCCATCATGGAACGCCTCTAGTTTTTTTCTTGTTATTTGATTCTTGATGAACATTACACACCGCCATTCAGCTTTCTATCCTATCATCCTATCATAAGTACACAATGTCTTTAAAACAAGATTTGGGTCACACTTCGTTAGACGCCATGCCTGCCAAAAGATTCAATTTGTAGGCGATTTAAATAAATAAAATTAACAAGCGGCCTGTTTTTTCCTTGTGGGATGGGGAGATGGGATGCTCTCCTCATGTTCGATATATTGGGTTAATACCTGTCGTAATCGAGATCTGGCATGGTGCAACCGACTCATGACAGTACCTTTTGAGCAATCGAGTTGTTCTGCGATTTGGTCATAACTCATCCCCTCGATCTCTCGCAGGATGATCACGGCTCGATGATTGACCGTTAAACATTCGATGGCTGCGTATATTTGTTCACCCAGCTCTTTATTGCTCATGGCTTTGTCTGGATTGTAGCATTGCTGGCTGGGTCGGGTCGAAGGGAAAAGCCCCTCTGCCGCTGACATCCGTTGAACAGCGTCATCGTAGTCTTCTGTCGGTTGCCGCTTTTCTTTGCGCAAAAAATCGATGCAGAGATTGATGAGGATCCTGTAGATCCAAGTATAGAAGCTGGATTGTCCCTGGAACTTTGGAAGGTTTCGGAAACATTTGAGGAAGGCTTCTTGAACCAAGTCAAGGGAGTCTTCCACTTGATGTACCATGCCATAGGCTACAGAGAATAATTTCTTCTGGTAGCGTCGGACAAGATCTTGATACGCTTTTTGGTCACCCGCGAGGCAACATTGTACCAGTTTTTCGTCATCAGAGACCAAGGTGGAACTCCGTGTCAGAGGTGATTCTTTGGGTGTGAGTTTTTAACAAAGAAGATATACTCATCTCAAGTTTGGATGTAAACACCGTCTTTCAAGCAAAGGTTGTGTTTCTTGGGTAGGAACAACATGACTCTTGGACTTGAGCGATGCCATCCTCCTATCTATTCACGGTACACTGGCAAATCAAGCCTATCACGAATAAAACGGGAAGACAACTACACTTGAATACTTCGCGAAAAGGAGAGTTTACAAATTGACTTTTCACGTTTTTCAATGACATACATAGGTATGGGACAGTGCTCTTTCCAAAGAGTCGTTCTTCTCTGTAAGAGACGGCTCTTCTCATTGGGTTGTACAATCAAAATCTACTAGAAGGAAGTTGAGGGGTATCGTGGCAGAATTGATATTGATGAGACGCAGCGAAGAGATCATGCATTATCCACTTCATCAAGCCACCACTCGTATTGGGCGGGGTGTGAATAACGATATAGCCTTTCCTGAAGCAGAGCGGCAGATCTCCAGGTTTCATGCTCTTGTTGAGAATCGAAAGGATACCTTTTGGCTTCGTGATCTGACCGGACATGGAATCCTTGTGAACCAAGAGAGCCAACGTGAGGTTGTGCTCAACGAGGGTGATGTCTTCTCTGTGGGACAGTGGGAGCTTGTGTTTCGACTCCAATCACAAGCCCAAAACCAGCCGACCATCATACAGCGCGATGCTGATACACTTCCCATGATAGAGAACTCTCCTGCGATACAAGTCGGTCTGCTGAGCTTTGAACAAGACGGGCGACAGCGAGAGCTTCAATTGGAACAGGGGGCTATTCAAATTGGCTCATCGACACAGGCAGAGATCTGCATCAACAACAGCTATATCTCTGGTTTTCATTGCCGGATCTTCTACAAACAGGGTCGATATCACATTCGCGACCTGGAGAGCCGGAATGGGGTCTGGCTCAATGGGATCAAGGTGGTGGAGGCTGAAATCCCAGATCAGGCCGAGATCTATCTCGGTAAGTTTCCCTTGCAGTTTCGCTATCTCTCCGTTGTAGAGACGGAGACTCCTGATATGGAGATCCCTGGATTTGCAGGTATTGTGAGCCAAGATGCTGCCATGGAGCGGTTGTTTACGTTGATTAAACGCATGGCCGACAATGACCTGCCTGTGTTTATTCAGGGAGAAAGTGGTGTGGGAAAGGAACTGGTGGCGCGAGCTTTACACAACGAAAGCTCTCGACGCTCTCTTCCTTTTGTGGCTTTTAACTGTGGAGCGATCTCTCATGACTTGATCGGGAGCTTTCTTTTTGGCCACGAGAAAGGTGCCTTTACGGGAGCCTCTCAGGCCCGCGTTGGAGCCTTTGAAGAAGCGGGAGAGGGCACGCTCTTTCTCGATGAAATCGGTGATATGCCCCTTGAACAACAGGTGGCCTTGCTGCGAGTTCTCGAAGGTGGAAGCTTTCGACGTGTCGGTGGAGTACAAGAGAAGATCAGTGCCGCCAGAGTGATCACTGCGACGCATCGAAATCTGGCGGAGGGGGTGAGAGAAGGCTGGTTTCGAGAGGACTTATTCTATCGTATTAGTGTTCTCCAGCTTCCGATCCCTCCCTTACGAGAAAGACCTGGTGATATCCTGCTTCTGGCTGACTTCTTTCTCCAGCATTTTGCTGGGCAGCGAGGACTGCGATTCTCAGAGGCTGCGCGTGCGAAATTACAGGTCTATGGCTGGCCTGGGAATGTGAGAGAGTTACGCAACACGATTCAACGAGCACTTGTTATGACAAATGGGCTGGACATTGGCCCAGATGACATTATGTTACAAGCTGTTTCGTTCGCGGGGGGGGGCAACTCCACCCAAGAACCCTCTCCTGTGAGCCTTGAGGAAACGGAAAAACAAACCATTCTTCAAGCTCTTGAGGCCAGTAAGTGGGTTGTGAGTGATGCTGCTAAGATCTTGAGCATCAGTCGATCCAGTTTGTACAACAAAATGAAAAGGTTAAACATTGAACATCGCAAGTAACCAAATAACATTCCATGGGTGGCGTTCCCATGCTCTATATGCTATGGTCCGCAAACTTTAAGGAGAAAAGAGTATGGGTATGATCTTTGATATAGTGGAAGAGTTTTTTGAATCCAATGAGTGGCATTATTCTCAGATCGAAAACGAATCCATCTTGACCATGGGTGTTTCTGGAAAGAACGGAAAATGGACTTGTTATGCACAAGCAAAAGAAGATCAAGAGCAGTTTGTCTTCTATTCTGTTTGTCCTGTGAACGCTTCAGAGGATAAGCTTGATGCTCTTGGGGAGTTTATCACCCGAGCCAATTATGGCTTGATTATTGGTAACTTTGAGCTGGATTACAACGACGGTGAGATCCGATACAAGACCAGCATTGATGTGGAAGGGGATCGTTTGAGTCGCGCTTTGTTGGAGCAGCTGGTCTATGCCAATCTGACCATTACGGATCGCTACCTCCCCGGTGTTATGGCTGTGTTGTATGGCGACGTTGCTCCGGAGGCTGCGATTCTGCAAGTGGAAGCCCCCGATTTTTCAACGGGGTTTCCCATGGGGGTCAATGAGGGCCTCGAAACTTGATGTCATGTGATTGATGTTTGCTGTGATGTGGAGGACCTGCCCCATTTTTAGGGTTTGGGGGCCATGGTATCTACTCTTGCCTACTGTACCAGGACTTGTACTCCTCTTTGGATGCACTCTCGCTGGTGCTGTACCTGCTTCGCAAACTTCGTTGCCTCATCAACATCGGAAACATATTCAAAGCAGTATCTCTCTTGTTTCCCAACGGTTTCTTCTCCTCTCCCTTCCAAAAACAACACAGACTTCTCCCTCCATCTTGTCCTTTCAGCGTGTGGCTGCCACACCTCCGCCTCCACCTTCAACGCAGAAGAGATCAGCCACACCTCCGAAAGATGCTTTGATTCGTGAAATCCGGATCAAGGGTTTGCAAAGGCTGCGAACACCACAAGCACGTCGTTGGATCTTTTCCCAAGAGCAAGAGAAGTTCTCTCGAAAAACACTAGCCAAGGATCTTCGACGGCTCCGGCGGACGGGCTATTTCAAGAAGGTTGATGCCAAAGTTCAGTTTCAAAACGGCTGGGCGACCATTACCTTTTTTTTGAAAGAACACACAGGTCGCATTCGAGCCATTTATTTTGTGGGTAGTCGTAATTATAGCCAGGGGCAGTTGTATAGTCTTATTCAGATGCGACCCGGAAAGACATTCAATCGCAGGGCGTTGGCTCAGGATGCCCGGAGTATCATCAAAGCCTATCACAACATCGGCTATTTTCGTGTCAAAGTGACTGTGCAAGGGCGTTGGGTTGGTAAAACGTTGTTGCTTTGGTTTGTGATCAAAGAAAACGAGCCAGCTTTTATCCGACATGTGATCTTACGTGGAAACCACAAGGTCCCCTCAAGTAAATTGTTACCTTTGCTTGATTCACGTCCCTATAGCCTGTCTGCTGGCTTTGCGCAGAAGGGTTTCTTTCATCCCTCCTTTGTCGCGCGGGATGTCTATTTCCTGAAAAATTACTACTTTGACCATGGTTATGTCGACAACAAGATCACGGGTCCCAGGATCTATGTGAGCCGAGATAAGTTGTATGTCTCTCTGGTGTACAATATCCATGAAGGTTCAGTCTATCACTACGGTACCATTCGGGTGTTTGGAGATATGATCGGCTCCAAACAAGAGATTCGGAAGAAA
>JALTMC010000568.1:0-7095 GCA_027005175.1 Myxococcales bacterium | reverse complement strand
GTCAAGTGTTTAATCGAACGCAGCTCTACAGTCGAAATATACTTCCCTTGCTGCGATTTTACCGTGACCATGGATATGCCTATGTGCGTATTCAAACCCTCCCTCAAACAGATCCATCGAAGAGGCTTGTGAACCTCCAGTTTCAGATCAACAAAGGCCCGAAAGTATGGATTGAGCGTATTGAAATCGTAGGCAACCTCACAACCAGTGACCGGGTCATACGTCGCTATATCCGAGTGAAAGAAGGTGGCTATTACAGCGAAACCAAGCTCCTCTTGAGTCGAATCGGTATTCTCTCCACGGGTTTTTTCGCACGCACTGATGCCCAACGCGGGATCAAAATTCAGGTTCGACGTGGCTCTGCCGCAAACAAAGTCATCCTTCGATTTTTTGTTAAGGAGAAGCCAACCTGGTTGTATAACTTCGGTTTCAGCTATATCAATCCTTATGGGTTTATCTTTTCCGGACGTTTGGGCAAAACCAACTTCCTCGGCAGCGGCCAGACTCTCCTCGGAACAGCTGCCATCTCAACCACACTCCGGCTGTGGCAGGTGGCGTTGTCTTTCTACGACCCACACCTGTTTGATACAGACCTCTCCACATACCTCTCTGGATTTATCTCTCATCGCGACTCAAGTTCCTCGATCTCGGCAGGCTTTCTGCGAGACTCTATTGGTGCTAGCTTGAGTTTATCTCATCCCCTTGGCTTGCGTTCGCTCCGTTTGAGCTTGGTCTATCGCATCGCTCAGTTCAATCTGACACCTGCCGGAAAACAAGAGTTTAATGTCCCTGTTTCAGGGTATTTTACACGTCAGTTGTCGAGTAGCTTCCGGCTTCGATTCACATGGGACACTCGAAATACGGCTGTCGGGACCTCCAAAGGATGGCAACTCTACGCTTCCTACGAACACGCAGCTCCTTACTTCGGCTCCGATTATACCTTGCATCGATGGGAGGGAGGAGCCCGGTTTTACTTCCAACTCCCACTGCACAGCATCTTCAAGTTTGCTGTCACTGCAGGTTGGTCGGTGAGCCCGGATGCCAACGGGGTGCCTCCTTTTGAACGCTACCCCCTAGACGGAAGCTTCTTCTTGCTTCGTGGCTTTGAACCCAACTCCGTTGGCCCCATCAGGCGAATCGCCTCTTCGGGAGAATCCTCCTTCGGCCGCTCTGGCATTATCTGGGGAGGGACAAAAAAAGTCATCTTTAACGCCGAGTGGATCATGCCCCTCTGGAAAGCTCTTCGGTTGTCTGGAGTTCTCTTCTTTGACGCTGGAAATGTCTATGATGACAATGAGTGGCCCTTTCAAGACCTGCGAAACACAGGTCTACCTCTGGGACTTTACATGAATCTAGGATTTGGCTTTCGATGGACTCTGCCTGGCGTTGGTGTCGCCCGCTTTGAATTTGGTATCCCCATCACCCGACGACCCTCCGATGGAGCTGTCTTCTTTAACTTCTTGGTCGGAGAGTCCTTTTAACGATTCGACTTCGCTCGATGCTCTTGAACGGAGAGTCTTTTTTAAGATTCGATCTCGTTCGATGTTCTTGGCCGGAGAGCCCTTTTTAAGATACGCTCTCGCTCGATGGGGGAGTCTAAGTTCCTTTACCAATTGGCTTTTGCATATCCTGTGGGAAGTCAATAGCATCGTTGAAACTGGGGGGGAGTCTAAGGTCTTCTACCTCTTGGACTTTTTCGTATTGAGACGATGGACCGTTGAGTGAGCGTATGCAAGGAATTTAAGGTCCTTTATCGCTTGGCTTTTTCGTATCCTGCGTTTCTGGCTTCTCTTTCTGTGCAGAAGAAGACAACATTTTTGCTTCGAAGCGATCGACGATAGCTGCGTTGGGAGGGGAGGCGGTACAACTTACTTCGACGGTTGCCTGAGAGGGGTTGCTTCCCACCACAGTTTGGCTTGGTCCGGCTTGCGCCCCTTCTGCGACGACCTCTACGACGTCTTCTACGATAAGACCGCCGGTAACCTGCCTCTTGGGCGGCCTCCTCATCCCGAAAATAACGAAAATCCCTGCGCTTGAATACTTGGTACGTCTTGTTTCGTTTGTTGGCTATCACCATCACACCCCGGTTGTAGTCGCGACGACCCCGGCGATAGTTGCGATCGTTGCGACGACCCCGGCGATAGTTGCGATAGTTGCGACGACCTCGATAGTATTTCCGGTATCCTCGACGTCTGTATCTTCGACGGTATCGAGACCTTCGGTATCTTCCTCTGCGGTATTTCCCTCGGGGGCCGAGGTACATACCGGGGGTTGCGGGTTTGTAGCCTCTTTGTCGGGCGTCTTCTACGGAGCAAAACAAGACACGCACATATGGGTTGGTGCGGAAGTAGCTGCGATGGCTGCGGGTGATATAGACTTTCTTGTCGCTTTGGCCGATAACCCACTGAAAGCGTCCGGAGTGTCCGAGTTTTCGGCGGCATTTCTTTTTGAGGCGACGATAAGCTTTGTCTCCGTTGATACACTCTCGAACTTTTGCTGGGTTGGCCCACATCCCTCTCTTGTTGCGTTTGGCTCTGTTCTCAAGGTTAATAAATTTTTGCATATACACATGAGGGTAGCGACGCATGGCAAAGGCATATCCTTCGCTTACCATCCGAGCATTAAAGTTTTTGGCATCGGGGGTAAAGATATAGGCGAGGACTCGTTTGTATTTCCCTCTGGGCTTTTCTCCATTTCTTGGACGCTTACCATAGGCTAACCAGATGTCACTGCCTTTTGCCAACAGGCCTTTGGCTCGCGCGGACGCCTCGGGGCCAAAGTACTCGATGGGTTTGAAGGGGTGTTTGGTTTCAGGTGTGTCGATGCCTACAAGGCGCAGCTTTTCTTTGCGGCCATTGCAATAAACATGAACGGTGTCTCCGTCGATCACCCGAGCCACGCGGCAGGGTCTGGATTCAACCCATAGCTTGGGCCACTTGCGTTTGATCTTCTTCCATACAGGATCCCGGGTCGCGCTTGCGAGGCCGGGCCAACACAAACCGAAAACGAAACCCAGAGTACAGAGTCCGAGCAGCCAGCCTTGCCGTCTTTGAGAATACGATGTCTGTTTCAAAGAAACCTCCTGTTTGTTGTTCTGATTCCTGTGGTACCTTGGGGACCTTCCTTTTCAGAGCTGTATTCGGGTATAATGACACCTCTGATCGAAAAGAGGTTGACACGTGCCCTTTCTTACTCTTCACAAAGTGTGTTCTTTTTTACTTGTTGCCACCGGCTTCCTGGCCGTTCTCTTGCCCAATGAACTCCATCCTCTTTCCTGGTTGGTGGTGATTGTTGGGGTGTTGGTTAGCTGGCACTTTGAACCTCCTCGAACCAACAAGAAGAGCTATCGTCAATCTTGTACAGTCCTGACTGTCTTTCTGGTCTTGGCTTTGATCCTTCTGGGCGTCGTTGGGATCTATCCCAATCCCATTTTGCTTGCCTGCTACATTCTCATAGTGCTCCAACTGAACAAATTATTCAATCGAAACTCCAGCCGCGACTATCTTCAGCTCTATGTTCTTAGTTTTTTGATGCTGACGATTGGGACCATCCTCAATACAGATCTCGGCTATGCGGTGACCTTTTTACTGTATGTTATCTTCATCACTTGGACCCTGACCTTGTTTCACCTTCGACGTGAAATCGAAGGGACCTACTTGATGCGTCACTCCGAAGATCTCAATGAGGCTGAGAAGGTTGACGTCTCTCAGATCTTACAATCCAAACGTTTGATTCGCGGCTCCTTTCTTGGAGCTACTTCTCTGATCGCGTTGACCGTTTTTGCTCTAAGCAGTGTGATCTTCTTTCTCTTTCCTCGGATTGGATTTGGTCTGTTCTTTCAGCGAAAGCGTACAGGCCCGCGAGTCAGTGGCTTTTCCAATCGGGTTGAATTGGGTAGCTTTGGTCGGATTCGGTTGAGCCGAGCGGTGATCTTGCGAATCGAGCTTCCCCATCAGAAGAAGCCTGTGATGCGGCTGCCTTACTATTGGCGAGGAGCTTCCTATGATCGATACGATGGCCACTCCTGGAAGCGGAGTCGTCGGTTTTACAAGGCTGCCCGCTTCTTCTCGCCATCTCGGCATGTGATCGCTACCATCGCAAACGATAAACAATCTCAGCTGATCCAACAGATCATTTACCAGGAGCCTCTGGATTTTCCTGTGTTATTTGGTCTCGGTAGGCCCTATGTTATCGACTTACCCATGAATATCCCTACGCGGGTCAGGCATATGGTGCCTCGGGTAAAGCTAGAGCAGTACAGCGACTCGCTGTCTTATAGCAACATTCTCGTACAGGGGAGTAGCTTGCGCTACACAGTCTACTCTCTACCCCAAGATATTCGACCGGCTGCTTTTAAACCAAGGCTGTTTGCGAAACACCTCAAGAAGATGTTCTTGCAGTTACCTCCGAATCTCGATTCAAGGATACGTCGGCTTGCGCTGCGAATCACCCGAGGCAGGATGAGCCATGGAGACAAAGCCAGGGCAGTTCAATTGTATTTGCAGAACAACTTCACATACAGCCTGAGTCGCAAACCGTCTCAGGGTCCACCTCTGTCTGATTTCTTGTTCCAGCAAAAGATCGGCCATTGTGAATACTTCTCATCAGCCATGGCCATCTTGTTGCGCACGGTCAAGATCCCCACCCGTCAAGTCACTGGATTTTACACGGCGAGTTGGAATGCTTATGGAAAATACTATGCGGTTCGACAAAGTGATGCCCACTCTTGGGTTGAGGTCTATGAACCCAAATACGGTTGGAAACGATATGATCCTTCTCCCACAGCACCTACCGTTTCAACCCATGGGGTCTGGAAAACGGTGGAGGAGTACTTCGACTCCCTTCGGTTGGCATGGTACAAGTGGGTCATTGAGTATGATCTGGAGAACCAGATCGCTTTTTTACGCAATATGCGCAAACGAATGGCCAGCGCCAGTCAGCAATTCAACAATCTCTCGATTTCGAAGTGGTTCCAGCAAGTGTGGTCCCGACCTGTGGTGCGCCTTTCCATCCTCTCTCTCCTGCTTCTTCTTTTCGGGCTGATCGGATTTTGGAGGTGGCGGCGAAAGCGGTCTTACCCTCGAACGGCAAAAGCGGTCTTCTTTCGGGCGACCAAGATCTATAGGAACGCACTTCTGATCCTTGAGCGGAATGGCTTTCAACGCAATCCAAGTGAGACTCCTCATGAGTTTTTGTCACGTCTGGAAGAAGAGGGCCCACACTGCTTTGCTTCCATGTCTCTGTTGACAGAACATTATCTCCAACTTCGCTACAATCCAGACAATGACAATGCTTCCTCACATCTTGAGAGGTTACAGTTTGCTTTCGAATCTCTCTCCACACAAGTCAAGGAGAAGCCGAAGACACCGTCAACGACCCCAACCCCTTCCGCTTGATTCAGCCCTACAGTTTCACCTCTACGGGGCTGTCTGCGCAGTCGCGCTTCGCTCTCGCTGTAGATCCTGCTGGACCCGCGAACGAGAGGGGTTTCCACGCCCACAACATAAGAGGGTTTTTTCTGATGAATATACAAGTGATCTTTTTTGCAGCCCTGCGCCAGATCGTGGGTCTGCGAGAGACAAGTCTCCACCTGAAAGAGGGAGCCACGGTACAGGATCTCAAAGATACGATCGCATCAGCAACTCCTGCGCTGGAGGGGATGATGGAGCGAGTGGCTGTCGCGGTAAATCACGAGTATGCCCAGCCAGACACAGTCTTGCGTGAAGGTGACGAGGTGGCTTTGTTGCCTCCTGTGGCGGGAGGCAACAACTTGGTTGAACGACGTATTCAAGTCAAAGATGAACCGCTTGACCTCTCTGAAGTTTCCGATCTTGTGCAGGATGAGTCGGGTGGTGCCATTGTCACCTTCACGGGGATTGTGCGGCGACAAAGCCAGGGGAGGGCCGTGGAACGGCTGGATTATGAATCCTATGGACCCATGGCGACGAAGGAAATGGCCATGATCGCCAAAGAAATCGAAACAAAATGGGATGGAGCCATTGTCGCGATTCATCATCGAGTTGGTTCGCTACCTGTAGGGGAGCTTGCTGTCGTTATTGCCGTTTGCACCCCTCACCGACAAGAAGCCTTCGACGCTTGCTCTTATGCGATAGAACGTCTAAAAGAACGAGTACCCATTTGGAAACATGAGTTCTTTACAGATGGTAGTCAATGGGTAGGTTGGGGACCTTGAGTCGCAGAAGGTCGAAGGCCGCCCTCCCGCTGGTTAGAGAAAGCAGAGCTTCCGCCCGTCTGATCTCGGAAGGAAACACTGTGGGTTTTGGGGAGTAGATATGCTTTTCGTGATCGATGTAGGCAATACAAATATTGTATTGGGCTTGTTTGAGGGGCGTGAACTGTGCCATAGCTGGCGCGTGAATACCTCGCGGCAAACCACGGCTGATGAATATGGGATCTTGTTTCGCGCACTGTTGGATCACTCCAACTTTTCTCCCAAACAGGTGGGGGCTGTCATCATCAGCTCTGTTGTTCCACCCCTAACTGCTGAAATTGCCAAAATGGCCAAGCGGTACTTTGATCATGATCCTCTGGTGGTGGGACCAGGGCTCAAAACAGGTATCGCCATCTCGTACGAGAGCCCGAGAGATGTGGGGGCCGACCGTATTGTCAATGCGGTCGCTGCTTTTGATCGATACGGTACTGCCGGTGTCGTTGTTGATTTTGGTACGGCAACAACCTTTGATGCCATTGGGCCCCAAGGAGAGTATTTGGGAGGGGCGATCGCTCCAGGGATCGGGATCGGAGCAGAGGCCCTCTTCCAACGTGCCTCAAAACTGCCCCGCGTCAATGTTGAGAGACCTGCCAAAGTCATTGGACGCAATACGGTTCATAGCATTCAATCCGGCCTCTTCTTCGGCTATGTCGGGCTTGTCGATGAGATCGTCAGGCGAATGCAGGCCGAATTAGATGGCGATACTTTTGTGATCGCTACCGGTGGATTGGCCACTCTGATCGCTTCTGAGTCATCCACTATTCAATCCGTGGAAGACAATCTAACACTCAATGGGTTGCGATTGTTGCATGAAAGAAATCTCCCAAAACGCAAGTAGTTACCTTTGTTCAAATTTTATACGT
>JALTMC010000567.1 GCA_027005175.1 Myxococcales bacterium | reverse complement strand
CAACAGGTCTTGGAGTCGGACGTGGGGCAGGGCGACGGGTCACAGGACGTGGGGCAGGCCGTCGTGCGATCACAACAGGTCTGGGGACTGGGCGTGGGGCAGGGCGACGGGTCACAGGACGTGGGGCAGGGCGACGTGCGATCACAACAGGACGTGGGGCAGGTCCAGATGTACCGAGGCCGATCTTTTGTGCAAGGACAGCTGCTGCGCTGGCAGCCTGACTCTTCATGAAAGTATGAGATGCTGCTTTGAACGTCTTTCCACTCTTACCATCGATCTTGCGCAACATGGCCAAGACCATTGGTCCTCCTGCAGGAAGGATTCGCAAAGTATAGATATAATCAGCGTTTCTCATCTTTGCCAGTCGTTGCATGCAACTGGGAGAATCGGAAGCGCAGCCCAATGTCATGCGAGCCATCATGGGAGACAATGGATTGCTCAGTAGTTTTAAGCCACTTTGCTTTTTTATTAATACACGCAGACTCTTCTCTACCTGTTGGGCGACTTTGACAGGACTTCCTTCTGCTTTGAGTAGATCGACTTTGTGCGCTTGTGCATCGAAAGTCCATACAAAACCCAATACATATCCAACAACAAGACATACCCAAAATCGTCTGGATGGCATGTAACTCATCCCTTATCTGTTTTAAATGTTGGGGCCAATACAACGAAAGTCTGTTTTGCAATCCATCTGTTATGATCTGCTTGACAGGCTATCTTCTTCCAAGTGTTTATCGGTTCGAGGATAATGACCTCTCTGAGAAGTGTCAACTTTGCAAATCGGACACTTCCTACACTATATACTACTACTACAAGCAAATTGCGAGGTGTCAACCAAACACGTCTGTTGTCTCTGCTGTGCGTTTGTAACGTGAAAACAACAAGAAAGTTTTGCAAACTCGATCGGCGAGGATTAAAAATAGAGGTTTGGGTGGAATCATTCGGTTTAGGAGTTGTCTATTGTGAAAGTAAGTAGCGTCAGTGAATTGATCCGGCGTGTGAATCGCACGTTGGATCGACAGCTACAAAAAGTCGCTGTACGGGGTGAGCTGTCTGGCGTGAGGCGAGCTTCATCGGGACATATCTACTTTCGTCTCAAAGATGACAAAGGTGTTCTTGATGCCGCGTTCTTTCGACACAAATCTGCTTCTCTCGACTACACCCTACGCGATGGGCTGGAGGTGGAGTGTAAGGGGCTACTGACAGTGTTTGCACAACAAGGTCGGTTTCAACTTGTTGTGGATGAACTTGATCTGGTGGGTGTGGGGGCATTGTCCATTGCTTTTGAGAGGATGAGAAATCGTCTGCGAGGGGAAGGTCTGTTTGCACCTGAGCGCAAACAACCTTTACCCACATTTCCCCGACGTATCGCCTTAATTACCTCACCCACTGGGGCTGCATTACGCGATCTTTTGCATGTCTTACGACGTCGAAATCCCTCTTGCTCCATTTTAATTGCTGCCTGTCAAGTTCAGGGAGTTCAAGCTGCTCCTAAAATTGTTCAAATGCTGGAGGCTGTTAACCGACAACCCGATGTGGACTTGATCATTCTGGGAAGGGGAGGGGGTTCGATTGAAGATCTATGGCCCTTTAATGAAGAGATCGTTGCTCGTGCCATTGTTGCTTCTAGGATCCCTGTTCTCACAGGAATTGGGCACGAGACCGACTTCTCCATTGCTGATTTTGTAGCAGACAAACATGCCCCTACACCGTCTGCTGCTGCTGAGATCGCTGTCCCTGAAGAAGCAGAGTGGCGTGAAGCTCTCAAAGCAAAAGAGCATCGTCTGAATCAGTTGATGCGTCAAATGCTTCAAGAACACACCCTGACATTGTCCATTTTGCGACGACAACTTCAGCCTCCGCAGCATAAGTTGGAGCAACAACGTCGTCAATTGGAACATTATACCCGTGATATGGAGAAGCTCCTTCGTCTGCGGCTACAGCAGGAAGTGCAACGGATAAAGCAGTTACAAGGACGGCTGGAAGCCTCGAATCCTCAAACAACTCTGGTTCAACTCAGGCAACGTTGGGTCGCATTGTCCCACCGATTGCGTCATCAGATGGACACCTCTCTTCAACAGCACCAGCACCGCCTGGCTCGTCTCGGTCAGCGGCTCAACGACCTCTCTCCTCTCACTATTCTCGATCGTGGATATGCTCTTGTCTATGATAAAAAAGAAGAGTTACTTCGTGACGCTGCCGATGTCTCACCCGGAGAACGTATCCGGATCCAGCTCCAAAAAGGTAGCATTCAAGCAGAGGTCATTAAATAGCCTTGACGGAAGTCATCTCCATCTCAGCGCTTAGACACCGATAAAATTTAGGGTAAAGAACCAGCCTTTTCAAAAGAAAAAGACGTTTCGCCAAGCGATCCACAAACCGTAAAAAGTAAGCTTGTCTCTATCTTAGGCTGTTACTCGACTTTCTTTAATCTTCGTCGGATTCCATATAGTCGTAGACTTGTTCAACACAGTCTGCGAGAAGTTCTTCCACAACGTCGAT
Organism: Myxococcales bacterium; assembly: GCA_027005175.1. Lineage (GTDB taxonomy): Bacteria > Myxococcota_C > UBA6777 > UBA6777 > UBA6777 > M3003. The sequence continues at coordinate 1,317 of JALTMC010000567.1, read as the reverse complement.
GAGTTCGTCTCTGTCGTTGCTTTCGAGATCGCGCTCGATGTTGCGTTGGAAGAGGTGGAGTCGTACGATGGGAGGAGCGGGATCATCGCTCATTGCGGTGAAAGGATCGGCAAGCAGCTCCACATGGATACCGACTCTTGGATCAAACAAGGATTCGGGGGAGGATTCTTCTAACAGTTCTTCTCCTGGATAGACAGCGACTCGAAACTCAAAGACAAGAGGGACATGGTCATCGATGAGTTCGTGTTGAATTTCAGCCCAGATATCGTTGGCTGTGCTACTGAATTCTTCGGGGGAAAAGAGCAGGGGTTCCTCTCCTTGGGCAAACAACTTGAGTTCAAGCTGGTACAGTTGGTAGAAGACGTCATGGGCTTCATCGTCTTCGAGATCTTCGAGAGCCTGTCCCAAACCGTGTAGATATTCTGGGTTTTCGGGCGCTAAATTCACAGCGGTTCGCCAAGCCTGGAGAGCCCCTTCTGCTTCATTGAAAATCTCAAGAAAACCGGCATACAAGCCCCAGGCATCGGGTAGATTAGCATCCAACTCAATGGCTTTTTCAACCGCCTCCATTCCCTGTCGAAAAAGAGCAGCGAGTTCTGGAGTTAGGATGTAGGGCTCATCGTCGTCGTCGTCCATCGAGCTTTCTGCATCATCTTTGAGTTGAGTCATACCCATCTCAAAATAAGCTTCCGCCAGTTGCTGCCATGCATCTCGGGTTTGCTCTTCTGTGTTGGCGTATGTGATCGCCTTTTGAGCAGCTTCACAGGCTTCTTCGTATCTTTCGCTAGCACTGTAGAGATGAGCCTGGATGAAGTGAGGCTCAAAGTCTTCACTTGCTCTCTGTAGTGCTTGCTCCACAGCGAAGTCAGCAGCTTCCCACTCTTCACGAGCAAGCTGGATCTGTGCTTCCAAACACCATACCTCTGGATCGTCCTGCGTTTGGGCCAGGGCTTTCTGGATAAAAATATGAGCATTCTCCATATCGTTGGAATGATAACGAGAGAGTGCTTCATTGTATAAGTCTTTATATTCAGTAGACATCGACGGAATTCCTTTTGAGCGGTGTTGGTCTATTCTATGACAAACTATGTCGTGTATGCGATACTCGAAATTTCAAAAGCTGTCTACCCCGTACAAGGTACAGCATGGAAGTCAGTGGCGTAACACTCGTGAGAAAAAGGTGTGCAACGCATCATGCACGGAAACGAAAAGTTAGCGGGTTTGACGGAGCGGAGTTATCAGTTCCAACGTCGGGTCTATCGGTATACAGAGTCTGAGCTGTGGGAAGCGAATCATGTACTCCAACACAATACCTAC
>JALTMC010000566.1 GCA_027005175.1 Myxococcales bacterium | reverse complement strand
CAATCAAAGAGTCAGAGGAACTCTCTTGCAAGCCGTTATAACTTGTGGATGAAACGATCGATGGCGTATTCCATGAGGAATCCCAGTCGGGATCACTGTTGGGAGAGAGGTCTGGATTTGTGGGGTGAGCGATCACGGGTTCTTGTTGAAGTAGGGGGGAGTTGTCGGAATACTGACCCAAAAGCTCTTCAACCCGATGAGGAGCCAGAAGTGTCATCTCTTGTGATCCATTCTCTGCCACTGGTTCTGGTACGACATCCATCTGCGCAAAGGAGGCGGACAACACTGGACTGGAAGCTGTCGCAAGAGATTCAGGGGGATTGGGTACATTCTCCATCTGTGCAAAGGAGACGGACAACACAGGGTTGGAAGCCGTCGCAAGGGATTCAGGGGGAGTTGAGATGCCTTCCATTTGCGTAAGGGAGCCGGATAAAGCCGGGTTGCCTTCCATTTGTGCAAGGGAGCCGGATAAAGCCGGGTTGCCTTCCATTTGTGCAAGGGAGGCGGACAACACTGGGTTGGAAGCCGTCGCAAGGGAGCCGGATAAAGCCGGGTTGGAAGCGGTTGTAAGGGATTCATGGGGAGTAGAGACGTTTTCCATTTGTGCAAGGGAGTCAGATACCATTGGGCTAGAAACGATCGCAAGGGATTCAGACTGGCTCAGGTTCTCTTCTCCACCCCATAAGAAATCATCGTCATCTGCGAAATCAGGGTTGGTGGTGGTTGGTTCGTCAAGAAACTTGTTTTGGAGTTTGTCGCGTAAAAGTAGGGATGGAAGCTCATCCCAGGAGCCCCCACTGGCAACTTTTTCAGTCGATTCGAGCTTCTGATCAAAGAGATCGAAATTTTCAAGTAGACTCTCATCAACTTGATCCTCTTCACCCGAGACTTGTTCCGTTTCCAGAGCGGAGGAGCCAAGGCCTTTGGGTATGGTGCGAATCTCGGGGATAGAGCTGCCATCCTTATCGGAGAGTAGTAGGCGCAATCGACCTACGCTCTCTTTGTATGTGGGGTTTTGTTCCAGGTACAGTTCGGCCTGGTAAATCAGTTGTGCTGCTCGTTCGAGTTCTTTTCCTTCTGCGATCAGGGTTTCTGTTTTTAGGATCAAAGCATCCATAAAGGACACGCCATCGGGGCCTTCATCCAGTATGACTTCTAGCTCCTTGAGTGATTCTTCGAACATCTCTGCGCGTTTGAGTTCCTGAGCGAGGCTGATCTGTTCACGCTGTGACCAGTGCATGGAAGGTCGCTTGGTGTTGCATCGTTTGTAGTAGGCTCTTGCTTTGTCCTGGTTCTGTGCAAAAGCTGCGACACGGATCGCTCGGAGGAAGTCGTCGGGCTCAGGGGCGATGTTGCCTTTTTCACAAGCGAGAAATAGCTCATCGAAATCGTCTATCCGGGCCTGTCCCGTTTTGTAGAGCTCACGGTATCCATTAATGGCTTTGCTATACTCTTCATTTTGATAGGACTTTTTGACCATCTGTTTGAGATCAGGTTTCAGGTACATACTTTTCGCGCCAGGCTCGGCCTTCTTGAAGGTGCGCACGGGCTGAGTACGTGTGTGGTGTTGCTTTCGCGCGGAAGAGATCCTGGCGGCGACAGGCATCGGGAGTTCTTCAAGCCATTCCAGGTGTTGAAACAATGCAAGAACACCGGCACCGAGAGCAAAGCAGAGGATCTGTGCCATGGTATAGGAGACGATGGGGTAGCCCAGACTTAGGGTCTCAAGCAAAGACAGAGCGAACCATCCGGCCACGATGCTCCAACTGGGGACTGTGGGGAGTTTTTCGGTGGGGAATAACCCCTGACTCCACACCTGAATCGGCCTCTTGAGGGTCGCAAATGCCCACATCCCTACGACGGTTGCGAGCGCGAGGCTTCCCCCCAAAATAGGCTGCTTGCTTCCTGATAAGAAGAGGGTTAAGAATAGGTTGCCCACGACTCCACCCAACCCGTAGAGAGCCAGCCAGATCGGTCCACCCCAGGCTCGTTCAAGAAAGCCTGCAAACATCCACAACAAGAGCAAATGCAAGAGTAAGTTCAGGAAGCCCGGAGCGATAGCGTTGGATGTGACCCAAGAGATAGGACTTTTGTCGGCGGGGACCAAGCCCCAGCCATACCAGGGGTGGTTCAGGCGACTGTGTAGAAAGATCTGCCCGAGTTTTTGTAGGTCTTTTTGGTAGTTTTCCAGTGTTTGAGGGGAGTGAGAAGCCATCGACATATACAGTCGTTTTTTGGGGTGGCGGCTGAGTTGTCCCTGTCGAATCGCAAACTGTAGACAGGTCATGCCTTTGGGGGGGGGGCTTGCATTGTAGCGTGTCCAATCACCCTCGCTCAACCATTGGCGTGCTTGCTCACGGGCCATTCCGCCACGATAGTAGTACTCAACATAAGGAGCGACGCGACGTGCATGCTTCTGAACTTCTTTGGGAAGATGTTTTTGAACTTGAGCGGGGATGATGGTGTAGTCGTGTTTCAGAAAAAAACAAAGCAGCTTTTCTTTGGCCTGGTTGACAGCCTTTGTTTTTGAAGATAACCCCCACTGACTCCACCCAAATAGAAGGGTCAAAAGAACCATACAGCCCAGGCTAAGCCAAGGGATTGATCTCTTTTTCTCTTCTACCTTCACAATACGAAACCCAAACATCTGAACTCCCGACGTCGATCTTGTTTTGGGTGAAAAAAGAGACGCATCTCACCCTTACAGCCAAATACGGCCATTTTTCGGTCGAGCTTCAACGTTTTACTGATTTTTCCTTGGGAGTTCGAATATCACCTCTTTCTTCGGGCATCTCGTGAGGTAGTAGGGGGAGGGGAGGGCGGAAATACTGGTTGGATGTATAGCACAAGAGGTTGGTCATGCGACTGGTATACAGACAGGCAAAAGAGCGAACTTGTTCTCCCAAATAGCTGTACTGATGGCCTTCTCGGAATAACATCCCCCAGTAGGGGTTGAAGCGCTGGTTTATTTGCTCAAGCAACACGGTCGATTTCTCAACCACTTCATCGAGTTCGCGTTGTACTTGTTGGAGCTGGCGCTCCGCTCGCTCAACTGCTGCTGCATGGGCCTTGTCTTGTAGAGTGATCTTGGTTTGGGTGGGGGTCTCGAATTGTTGTAGCCTCTCCAGCAATACCTGCAAATCGTTGTGGGAATTATTTAATTCGGAGCGTCGCTCTTCGAACTTCTCCCATGAGTTCCACTGATCTTTGATCTCTTGCAGTAGTAAAAGCTCTCGTTCTAGCTCTTCCACCACAAGCATCGTTCGCCAAGCGGATGATTTTTTGGTTCGTAGGATGTCGCCAAAGATGTGATCTCCGATATACAACACTCGGTCTCGGGCCTCACCAAGGAAGCGATCCAGATCCTCCTGGTTCCCTCCTCGCCAGAACTTGTGACCTAAAATGCTGCGGTTGCTTCCCACTGTCTTTCCCGCATTATCGAGCTTTTCAAATGGTTCATCCGTGCGAAAAAAACGGGGCTTTCCCGAGCGCACGATGACGAGTTCAAAAAAGTCATGCCAGCGCCGTTGGGGTTCAATCTGGCCGTCCAAGAGATAAGTCATGGCGGCGTCTGTGTAGTCCCAATCGCTGTTGGTCAACAAAAATAGCTGTTTGCCTGAGGCTCGCAATCTCTCCAAAGTCACACTGACTTCCGGGTCTTTGATAATGTATTTGTCAAAGTCATTCCGGATGCACTGGTGAATGCTGCCTGTGGCATGAGCTTGATCCATCGCTTTACGCACATCCTGGTAGAGAGCGAGATAATCCAGTGGTTCTGACGTCTTGTTTTGCTGCTCTTGCCACTCTACGAGATCGCTATAGAGACAAGCTTCAGGCACACCAAAGAGGGAGTCAATCATCCGAAATCTCGGAGACTTGGTGGTTTTCTTTGATGTCTTGGAGTTGGGGCTGTTGGAGAACTTCATGGGAGAACGTCGGTAGGTTTGTTTGCGTTCTTCTTTGCCCAGGGGCTGGTGTCCATGGTAGGCCGCAGCGACATGACGGTGCCGGTTGATCTGTAAGAGATTTCCCTTTTCTTTATCGATCAGTAACCCTCGCATGGCACGTTGGGGATTGTATTGGAATGACTCGATCTCTTTGTCGTATCCCAATTCCATTAACTGAGCGAGACCCTGATCATAGCTCAGCTTGTCCATCGGTTCAGCACTGTAACGCAAGATGGTATAGTCCATATCAAAACCGATCCAGTCAATGCGATCGAGTCGCAACTGACGGTTGGCAAAGACACGTCGGCTGTAGGGTGGTTTGGGTTTGTCTTGCGCCAAAAGTAGGGCCAGAGAGTCCGAGGATAATGTCGGTGGTATGGGGGTTTGATTTCGAAGCTCCTCCCACTCCGAGGGGGGCATCGACAGAGTTGTTAGCTCTGTTAGAACTTTCCCTCTCCATGGGGTTGCGGAACCATTCTCTCTATCGTCAGATGACTGGAACTCATCTTCTATCTGTTGTAGGGGAAGAGCCTCATCGAGGGCATCTTCCTGGTAAGACGACATTCTACGTCCTCCTTGGTTGGAGTCGCAGGATACAAGTTGCTCTTGGGTAAGGCTTGCGGTGTAGAAGGTTGGACTTTGGGTTTGGAGTTTGGTGGATTCTGTGCAACTTGAATTCCTGTACTTGATTCAACACGCCTTTTTCTCTATACCTCAGCATGACTCGTTTGTCTCATTCTCTTCCATCCTATAATCTGTGGCGGGCCCTCTCGATGTACAAGTTCTTTTTGCATCTTCTCAATACGATTCTTCCCGAGCGTCTTCTCAGTCGATTGGTGGGGCATCTCACTCGACTGCGTCTTCCCAAGTTTCTATTGCGCCCGTTTTTGCGGTGGTATATTGGTCACTTTCATGTCAACTTGGAGGAAGCAGAGAAGCCTCTTGAGGCCTATCCCACCATCGTTGCTTTTTTTACAAGGCATCTTCGTCCCGGTGTTCGTACCATCGATCCTGATCCCAATACCCTGGTTTCTCCTGTGGATGGTGCTGTCTATCAATGTGGCCCCATCAAGGATGGTACATTTATTCATGCCAAAGGTCACCCCTACACCTTGCTTGAATTGTTGGGGAGTGAAGAGTCCTGCCAACCTTTTCAAAATGGCTCCTTTTTGACGATCTATCTCAGCCCTCGCGATTACCACAGAATCCACACCCCTTTTGACGGAACCATCCAGTCGTTTCACTATATCCCTGGAAAGCTTTTACCCGTGAATCCACCCAGCGCTGAGCTATTCCCCAAACTGTTTGCCATCAATGAACGTCTCACCACATTTTTTCAACACGACTCCGGAGCCTCCTTTGCGGTTGTTAAGGTAGGAGCCACGAACGTTGGTCGCATTCGCCTCTCCTACGATGAATACGTAACCAACCGCTGGGGGAGTGCCAGCGTTGCTGTGAGAGATTACCCCGAAGGTATCCCTGTCGAAAAGGCCGATGAGATCGGTATGTTTGAAATGGGATCGACGGTGATCCTGCTGTTCTCTCCCGAGTTTCAAATCGATGATTTCGAACCCGATACTCCCATGCAGCTTGGACAGAAAATCGGAGAACTTGGAACAGGGACACTCTAGAACACGGGCCGGTTGGCTGTCGGTCGTAAAAACAGCCATTGACGTCGCCTGACTTTGTTATGTCTTCTTGGAATAGCGAAAGTATGCCTCGGCGGCATACCTTGCCAGGCTCGCAACGGACTGATTTGACTCGGTGCATCAAGCCGTCTCACAACAGGCTGATTTGCCACGGTGCATCAGGCCAGTTCGTGCTTTAGGGGGAGCGCATGGTGCTGTGTACTGATAGGTTTGGGTTTAAAAAGCATCGTTGCGATGGGAGACTTGTCCATTTTCGAGGTGAAAGTAGGGGTATTGTTTGAGTTCGGGCAGTTGGATGCTGCTTAAGTTGGTCGTTGAGAGGAGGACCTGACCATGGGTTTCTTCGAGGAATTCGAAGAGAAAAGAGGAGTGTCGGGGATCGAGTTCGCCTGCGACGTCGTCGAGAAGTAGCACGGGATGTTGTTTTGTTCGGTTTTGAATTTCGAAGATCTCAGCCACTTTGAGGGACAAGACGAGGGCACGGGTTTGTCCTTGTGAGGCGGAGACCTTGAAGGGTCTGCCTTGGAATAAGAAGTGGATATCATCCAGGTGTGGGCCTACTAACGTACTTCTCCGATCGAGTTCGCGTTGTTGGTATTTTTTGATCTGTGCCCAAAGCGCGGATTGCAGATCCTCTTCGATTAAACCAGGGGGCATTGAGCCATTGAGGTGGGAGAGGTTGCCAAGCTGTGTGTGGTAGGACAAGTCAATCGCGTCGATTTGCTCGGGAAAGATCCGGCCAAATGTTTCTTTGGCGTAGGGTCGTAGGCGTTCCAAGAGTCCCAGGCGGCGACGAAGGATACGAGCACCCCAGCCTGTAAACTGTTCATTGAGCACACTGAGTACATCGCGATCTCGGGAGTCTGATCGCAGCAGGGCGTTGCGATGCTTGAGTATTCGCAAATACTGTCGGACCTCAGAGAGGTAGTTGATATCGGTGTGAAAGATCGCGCGATCGAGAAAGCGACGTCGAAGGTCGGGTGCTCCTCGAACAAGTTGTAGGTCTTCCGGTGTGAACGCAACAACTTGCGTGTCGAAGAGGTAGTCATCGATTCGCAAAGGAGGGGCACCATTGAGCTTGAGCTTGCGTTTGCGTTTCTCAAAGCTCACCGACAGTTTGCGTTCCACGCGACCCTCTAGCTCTCCTTGAACAGTGGCTGTGGTTTGTCCCCAGGCCAGGAGTTCTCGGGGGCGGACCTGCCGCATGGGTCTCAGTGTGAGTAGATAATAGATCGCCTCCAGGAGATTGGTTTTTCCCTGACCATTCTCTCCTACAAACAGATTAAAGCGAGGGTGTAGCTGTATTTGTCCTTCCACAAGGTTGCGAAAGTTTCGGGATGCAAATGTTTTGAGGTGAAGGTGCATGGGGAAGTCGTCCCGAGTCGCGACTCGAGTCTCGTGACTTGTGACCAATTAGAGTCTCATGGGCATGACAACATTGATTTGTGTGGAAGGTGAGGAGTCCGCTTCATCGGTATCGTCATGGAAGGGGCGCAGCAAGCATGGGCTGAGGTGATTGGTTAGCTCCAGTAATACATCAGCAGTATCAATGACTTGAAGGGCGTCGATAAAGTAACGGGCGTTGAAACCGACTTCCAGCTCTCCACCACCTTCACGCACTTCCACTTCTTGTTTGCCTTTTCCACGACCGGTGTGCTGGCTGGATAGAGTCAACTTACGATCTTCCAACGTAAAGCGAACACCCCCTGTTTTTTCCGGTGAGAGCAGTGAGATCCGTCGAAGAGCGTCAAGCAGTACGACACGTTGAACGCGGCAGGTAATATTGGGTGCTTTGGGCACAACCTGGCGATAATCAGGGAAGGAGCCTTCTACCAACAAGCTCATCAATGTTTGTGGTCCGTACTTGAAGATGACGCGGCGATCTTGGAAACCGAAGGTGACGTCTCCATGTTTGGCTTCCAGTACCTTGCGAAGCTCCCCCAATAGTTTGCGTGGGAGGATTTGTCCAGGAGACAGTTCAAATCCGATGGGAGCTGGTCCTTCGGCGAGGGCAAGGCGATGCCCATCTGTGGCGACGGCTCGAAGGGGCTCGTTTTCTTTGCACTCCATAAAAACACCGCCGAGGTAGTAGCGGGTCTCTTCCTGAGAGACCGCAAAAATCGTGCGATCGATCAGTCGGAGTAGTTCGGAGGCAGTGTAGGTGTAACTGGATTCGGGTTGAATCTGGGGCAAAGAGGGGAACTCTTCGGCAGGCATCGTCTGTAGGTGAAAGTCGATACTTCCACATTTGAGTTCGACCTGGTTGTCTTCGCTATGTCCAATCAGTTCGATGGGTTGCTCTGGTAGATTGCGCACAACATCGTAGAGGTCTTTGGCTGTTACTGCGATCTGACCAGACTCTTCCACTTGGGCTTCTGTGCTTCCCACAAAGGAAAGCTCATCGTCCGTCGCGGATACTGTGAGTCCTCGCTCTGGATCTGCTTCCAAAAGCAAGTTGGTGAGAATGGGCTTGGTCGTACGACGCGGGACCACACTCTGCGCGATGGCAATGATCTTTTGCAGTGAGGGTTGTCCTATCAGCAAACGCATTCAATCAGCTCCTTATCCTTATTTTAGCATCGTTTCAAGTTTGAGATGCCGAGTTTTGTCTGTCTTACGGGTCCTTGAGGCTTCACCGTCGGAGTTGTTGTTTGAGGGTGAGAACTGAGCCTTCATCGTTGGAGTTGTAGCTCAAGGGTGAGAACGGAAGAGCGCAAATCATCATCCACAGCCATCACTTTCTCAATCTTCTGACAGGCATTGATCACTGTAGAGTGATCTTTCCCACCAAATTTATGGCCGATCTCTGGGTAAGAAAGTTTTGCGAGCTTGCGACAAAGATACATCGCAACCTGTCTAGGGATCAAGACTTGCTTGTGTCTCTTGCTGCCAACCAACTCTGACAGTTCTATTTTAAAGTGATCGGCCACGCACTTTTGAATCAGTTCGATCGTGGCTTGGTTGGTTTGTGCTGTGTGAGGCAGGAGATCGCGCAAGACTTCACGAGCCATATTTAAGGAGATCTCTCGGCCAGACAACCGGGTAGAGGCGCCCAGGCGGACAAGGCTTCCTTCCAACTCTCGGATATTGCTCTGGATGGAAGAGGCCAAAAACAACACCACATCATTGGGAAGATAGATCCCGTCCTGTTGTGCTTTCTTGGTCAGAATGGCCATTCTTGTTTCTAGCTCAGGCTCTTGAATATCAGCGATCAAACCCCACTGAAAGCGGGTTCGAAGCCGCTCTTCTAGTGCTGGAATATCTTGTGGATATTTGTCTGATGTTACCACAATGTGTTTGTGGGAGCTGTGCAAAAAGTTGAAGGTGTGGAAGAACTCTTCCTGAGTCATCTTCTTGCCTGCAATAAACTGGATATCATCGAGCAACAAGATGTCACATTGATCTCGGTAGCGTGCTCGAAACTGTGCGATCTTGTCAAAGCGAACACCGGTAATCAACTCGTTCATGAACTGTTCTGCCGAGAGGTACATGACTCGGATGCCTGGGTGCAGTCGAATGGCCTCCCAGCCAATGGCTTGCATTAAGTGTGTTTTTCCCAGCCCAACCCCACCATAAATGAACAAAGGGTTGTAGTTTTTGGCGGGATCGGAAGCGACTGCCATACTCGCCGCGTGTGCTAGCTGGTTGGAGGGTCCAACCACAAAGCTGCTGAAGGTGTATCTTTTGTCGAGCTGGAGTGGCACAGATGCCGCAGATGGAGTGGGTTGCTGCTCTTCTGTGGCACTAATACGTACAGGTTCAACCTCATCGAGGTTGGTGTCTTGCTGGCAGAGAAGAGCGATCTCCAATTCGTTGCCACCCAGGTATTGGGCAGCTTCTTTTACCTGGCGGAAGTGGTGACTCATAAAGAGTTCATGGAAATACTGATCTGGCACATACAGGGTTAGCTGATTGCCTTCCAGTGTGGCTTCCACAGGTTCGATCCATGTTTCGAAGTTCTGTGGACTCATTTGCTGATGCAAATGCTCCCGAAGCTTTTTCCAAAGCACAGGGCTTGTGGCTGTGTGTTCCAACATGAACGACTCCCATGGTCAGGCTTTGGGGTGTTTTGGGGGTAAATCCACGCAAGGGTCTGTGTGGAAGGACAGACTTCTCTCCCCACAGTTGCTTCAATCGTGCATGACTGATAAGCTGATGTATTTCAGGGCGTTGTGCAGTGTTGAAGCGGCCTGATTTATCATCTCAGAGTAGCCCATCCAACCCCACAAGGCATAAAATGTCAAGTGCCTGTGTTGTGCAAAGTGAGTTTTGACTCGAACGCCCGTGGATATATGGATGAACCCAGGGACTAGCATCAAAGTGGAAAATCGGATACAACCATTTCCATTGATTTTCCATTCGAAGTTCGAGGTGTTTAATGACAGAAACTGTACAAGAGCTTCATATCCATATTCGCGATTGGCCAACCCGTAATGATATCCAGGAATACATTCATCAAAATGATTCACACCGCAAGATTACAGAGTTCCTGACTTTAGAGTTTGACACCATGGTCAGCTTTAAAGTGGGTGATGTCGATTTGCTTTCAGGCTATGATGAAGCGTTCTTTCTTCCTCTGCACGCTTTTATCCGACAGCTATCTCTGGGTATGAAGAGTTTAGTTCGTGATAACGAAACCACTTTTCCCATATTCTTACAACAGTATGAGGTTGCCGAAGGCGATCCCGCTCACCGGATGACATGGAAGCGCAAAGGAGATCGTATCCACGTTTCGATGGAGTGGGGGGGACAGGTCGAGGCTCCTGCAGTCATCAAGTCTTTCTCTGGTGCGAGTCTGACTGCCACATCGTTTCAAACCACGATCATTGATTTTATTGATGTCTATGTTCGAAAAATAATGATGTTGTTGGGCTCCCACGCCAAATGGAAAGGAGAGGAGATCTCTGCTTTGTTTGAGGACTTTTAATCCTGGTGGCTCATGCCCTCGGGAGAGGTGAAAACTGAACCAATACAACTGGAATTTCTGGTTGAGTACAATGGTCGTGTCCATGAAACAACAAGCAAGTTACAACATTCAATACAGGTGGTGGAGCGGGCTTGTCCTCTGCCTTGGCCTCGGTCTTTGGGGAGTACACCTCTCCCAAGCCTCCTCTTCTGATACCTCTCCTGTTGTCGTCATCTCAGGTGTCTACTTTGATGGTTTTTTGCGCGGTAGTCCAGAGCCAGAGGAAGCCATTCAACTCACCAATACACATCCCAGTAAAACAGCAGATGTCGGGGGCTGGAAGATCTCCGATCGCTTTCTGCTCTTAGGTCGTACCCGAAGGCGCTCACGTCGAAGGCGCTCACGTCGAAGGCGTTCACGTCGAAGGCGCTCACGTCGAAGGCGTTCACGTCGAAGGCGTTCACGTCGAAGGCGTTCACGTCGAAGGCGTTCACGTAGTTGGAGAAGCCGAGGCTCCAGTTGGAGAAGTCGACGTCGTTCACGTCGTTCACGGTATGGCCGGACCTCTCGTCGTAGGTTGGGCTCTGATCGTGATTCGGGTTTTTCTCCGAAGGTTGGGCGTCGTTCGGTATCACAAAATGCCCACAATATTGTTCTTCCGGTTGGAACCAAGATTCCTCCGGGTGGTTCTATTTGGATCGCCCATCGGGCCCAATCATTCTTTCGTGTCTTTGGTAAAAAACCTGCTGTGGAGGGTGTGGATACTGATGAGAATGTTCCGAACGCGTCTTTATCGAGAGGCTGGCCTCAATTTTTTGCGACCCGTGGGATTGTGTCGTTGCACAATTCGTTGGATGCAACGGTAGATGTCGTCTGTTATGTGAGGGATTCTTACACAGATAATCTTAATCGGGCTCGTGTTCCTTCAGGGCAGTGGTACGGTGCTTCTGTGTTGCTCAAGGGAGCGAATCCTTACTCTTGGACAGGTCAGGTGTTGGCTCGTGATCGTCTGGCGAATGCTCAGGTCTCCCGAGATACGAACACCGCCCGGGATTGGAACAGCAGCTTTGCCAGTACCAAACTGGGTGAAGATGAAACTCATCGTGTGGAGAGGCCGGGCCAGTCTCACTTTCATTTTCCCAAGCTTTTGAACACATCCGTAGAGATGCTTGTGACCTCAGCACCTGAGAATAATTATCGATCGTTGCTTCGAGCTTTCCGACGGGCCCGGCACGAAATACGGATCAATATCTATAAGTTCACAAACTATCGTATCGCCATACCCTTGGTGAAAGCTGCACGGCGTGGCGTCAAGATCACCGTGCTTATGGAAGGGGCTCCTGTTGGTGGAGTGGAAGAGCGCTCTCGTTACATTGCTCGAATGCTGCACCGAGCTGGGGTCAAAGTTCTCTGGATGCGCGGTGTACGAAAGCGTAAGATCTTTCGTCGTTACCGCTTTAACCACGCTAAATATGTGATCATCGATCGCAAGTGGAGCATTATTGGTAGCGAAAACTACGGCACAACAGGACACCCTGTTGATCCATCACAAGGCAATCGGGGCTGGGAGATCCATATTCGTTCGCGAAAACTGGCATCTCAACTACTGCAAGTGTTTCGAGATGATACAGATGTCTCGCGATTCCGTGACTTGGTTCGATACCGAGAGAAGAGACTCTTTCGGAAATTTAAATGGGGGCCACCCAAGCCGGGATTTCGAGTCTCACGGAAGATCCGTCGTGGTACATACAGTTACCGTCGTCCTGCCTTGCGAATACGTGGGAAAGTCGATCTGGAGTTGGTCTTATCACCGGATAACAGTCTACACGAGAAGGGTAGCCTGATCGGATCGATCTTGTCTTGCAAGCGGGAAGTTCTTGTGATTCAAAACTCCATTCCACTGTACTGGGGGAAGAAGCACAGACGCTCCTTTAAAAGCACTCCCGATCTTCCGTTGGCCGCTGTCCTTCAGGCGGCTCGCAAGGGTTGTAAAGTTCGTGTGATCGTCGACAGTGTGTGGTACCACATCAGCCCACGAGACAAACGTGATAATGATGACGCCGTCCAAAAGATCAATGAAATAGCCCATCGAGAGCAACTTGATCTGCAAGCCAAGTTGGTCAATCTTGAGTCGGCTGGGATCTCCAAAATTCACGCAAAAGGTGTGATTGTTGATAGGCAAACTACCTTCATTGGCTCGATCAACTGGTCTGAAAATAGTTTTAAAGGGAACCGAGAAGTTGGGATACTCATAAAGAATCGGAAAGTTGCTCAGTATTATACCGATCTTTTCATGTATGACTGGATTCATTCACGTTTGTTTCGTGTTTCGATCAAAGGGTTCCGCGCTCCTGTTTACAAAAGTCCCAATGCATTGTCGCGTGTCTTGCGGTATTATGAAGAGGGTGATCCGGTCGATGTTCTCTCTGAAGAAGGTGAATTCTACCAAATTCGACTGCCTCATTTGCGTGTCGGCTATATTCGCAAAGCCCAGCATGTAAAGTTGTTTAACCCATTTGAAGCCCGGTTTCAGGTCGGTCAGTACGGTGTGCTGATCGGCAGAGTTCGACGCTCCTATACTCGTCGTAAGATGTTTCAGTTTTTCTTTGACCGGCTCGACCGGAGTGGGATGCATCTCGTGGTTTGGCGTTCTCAAGCTGGTAAGTTCAAACATCAGCACGGAGATCTGAGGCGGGCTCTCGTTGGTAAGTGGGTTCAGGTGCGAGGGCGTGTGACTTCTTTTCGAGGACGTCCTCAAATCGTTCTTCGCAACCCCAAAGACCTAACGATTCTTCAATGATTTTGAGAGCGGAGTGGCCTCTGGGCCGAGAAACAAGAGGTTCTAGATCGTATGATTCGTAACACAAGCTTGCTCCTTTTTGCTCTGTGTTGTGCCCTGTGGAGTTTGTCTTGTGGTCAAGACAGAAAAGCGGGTGATTCTTGTTTTGGCACATATGAATGCACTCCAGGCCTCTTTTGTGCCAGCGGTGTCTGTATTGTTTCAAGCGGCCAAGCTGGATGCAAAACCAATAGTGAATGCCCCAACAATTTTACTTGTCGGTTCTTTGTTTGTGTTGATGTCAATACATTACGGGCTTGTACGATCTCCCAAGCGGCGACTCAATGTGCCAAGGACCAGATCTGCTCCAACGGCTATTGTGCTGTTGCCGGTGAGGGTGAACCCTGCCAAAATCAGCAGTGTCGTATCGGCCTCATCTGTGACGACCAAAGCACTCCTGCCCTGTGCCGACGCGGAAGGATTTGCAAAAGCAATGAACAGTGCGACAACGGTTTTTTGTGTGAATAAAACCGATGTGTTCGCGAACGAAAAATCAGTGAATGTACAACGACGGATGATTGCTCCGAAGGTGAGATCTGTAACGAAGAAGGCTCTTGTGAAGTTCCTTAATCAAAGATTGAAACAGGCTCTCTACAGCCTTCGACGGGCTTCTTACAGTGTTTGGGG
>JALTMC010000565.1:2664-3828 GCA_027005175.1 Myxococcales bacterium | reverse complement strand
ATGCATTATCTGTAGAGCGTGTTTGATTCGCTGCTTTTCGTAAGGAAAGTATGGCATTTTGAAGCCAAGCTCCTATGGATTCACGATGTTCGGCAGTGATCTTTTTCTGACTGATTTTTTGTTGAGCCAGAGAATAAAAACATCGAGATGCTTCTATATACTTTTTCTTTTGAAACCACTGTTTGCATAGGCTGTCAGAATTAGCATGTGCAGACATCGTCGGAAGAGATACAAAACCTCCAAGCCCGATCAGTACGAAAAGCCATATTCTCATCAGATCTTACCTTGTTTCTGAAGCGTTTCTGAACGTTTCTTTCGCTTGATTTTCAAGACTGAAGCGATTGGGCTGAGTCTCCAGTCTCTGTGTGATAAGACCACTCAATAGCATCGATAGGTCTCATCTTGTAGGACACTTGGATCGTAAGCGGCCAATTTCCAACGAATCTTTCGTCGGTTGATCCCTGCATAGTGTTTGCAAGATGCATATCCTTCTACCTTAATTCGCAGACGAACCCTTGTTTTTTTGCGGGGGAACTTGAAGCAGTAGCCACCAGCACGCTTCAATATCCTGCAACCTGAGCAGTTGTAGAATCGAATCTTAACCTTTCCATTCGTTGGTTTTTTGAGTCGCCCCCAAACATAATAAGTGCTCGCGTTATCCCCCGGGCAAGGTCCTATCTTTTGTCCTGTGGGACGCGCTTGAAACCTACCGTGTCTCGTGAAGCTTCTAGGCTTTCGGACCCGGTGGCGTCTTCGGACCCGGTGGCGTCTTCGGACCCGGTGGCGTCTTCGGACCCGGTGGCGTCTTCGGACCCGGTGGCGTCTTCGGACCCGGTGGCGTCTTCGGACCCGGTGGCGTCTTCGGACTTGGCGGTGATGGAGTCTTTTGCGTTGTGGCTTTTTTTGTTGTGTTTGGTTCGTGTTTGTATCGCCAACGTTGAAACTAGGGACTGAACCATCAGGTTTCCATTTTGCTCGGTTTTGTGGTGGGGGGGGAGTGGGAGAAAGCATTGGTTTTACCGTGCTTCTTTTCAGGTCAGGCAAAAGGCTACTGAAGTTGTTGTTCTTTGGTTTTGGAAAGAGCTTGTGTCGGAAGATACCAAGTGTAAGAGAGCCCACAACCAGGACAAGAAGAAGGAGTGACCATCGTGGAAACGAGCGCTT
>JALTMC010000565.1:0-2654 GCA_027005175.1 Myxococcales bacterium | reverse complement strand
CTGTTCTCAACAGTGATGGCTTTCTCGGCAGGTGTGAGAGTGCCTGTGGGTAAGGTTTGGTCTTTTTCCCTAGAATGGATGGGTGGCTTGGAGTTTGGCAGTTGCACGCAGGCTGCGTGCTTCATCGATTCCGGTCTTTGTTGATGTTGTGTGGGTTCTAATTCGACAGGACTTTTTTTGATAGGAACTCTTGTTGCGATGCTTTTGAGGCTGGTAAAGGGTTTGAGTGCATACCAAAACTCCTCAGCCGTTGCATAGCGTTCATTGGGGGATTTGGACAGGGCTTTGAGCACAGCGTCATCCAATTGCTTCGGGATTCGGATGTCCGGACGTCGTGTGCGCATAGGCATGGGGAGTTCATTGATGTGCTTGTACATGACAGCCATCATTCCATCCCCTTCGAAGTTGAAGACGAGCATACGGGTGAGTAACTCGTAGAGAATGGCACCCATGGCGTAGATGTCAGAACGCTCATCCACATTTTTGTTTAAACACTGTTCAGGGGAAAGATAGGTAGGTGTTCCTATCACACCCTTCGTTAGGCTTGCATGTGCTGTTCCGCCGAGAGATTTGGCGATTCCAAAATCCAGCACTTTCAAGAACATGGGATCGCCATGCTTCTCAATAAGAAACAGATTCTCTGGTTTGAGATCCCTGTGTACGACTCCCTGGCGATGAGCTTCTTGTAAGGCTGTACACATTTGACCAAAGATATGAAAGCTGTCTTGAAACGAAAGAGCTTCTGTTTCTTCCAAGTACTGGTCTAGTGCTCTTCCATCTAGGTATTCCATGGCATAGAAGTGGCCTAGGTTTTCTTCCTCCCCGTGGGCTAGGTAGCGGACAATATGTTCGGTCTTGGCTGAGAGTTGTTCTGTTACACGGATCTCTCGTTGAAACCGCACACCCATCGCAGGGGTTTCAAACAGCTCAGGCTTGATCAACTTGACAACGGTTTTGTCGCCCGTTTCAAGATCCGTTGCGATGTAGACAACACCGAATCCACCAACAGCGAGTTTGGAATTCAGGCGATAGCGGTTGGCGATGAGTCGTACTGGAAATTGGCAACGTGGGCAAAAAGGTAGCTGAGAGTATGCCAACTCTTCAAGATTCAGATTACATTTGGGGCAGGTGTTATGGCCAGCTTCATGCATAATAGGACAGTCTCAACACTCTCTCATCGTTTGTGAGAAGATCCCATTTCTTTTGAGTGAAAAAGGGAACTTCATTTTTCGTGGAAGGTATGCTCCAAAAAACAAACTATGGTACATTGAAGTACATTCTTCTCGGAGCAGGTTGAATCTTATTCTCCAGACGCTCGTATTACGGCAGAAAAGCCAACAAGAGCAGTGAGGGCAAGATAACAGAGGCCACACAAACAATCAATAATCTGGGAACCATCGCTCCCTCTCTGTTGTGCTTTTGACCGACTTCTTCCGATCTTCCTCGTTGTTAATGGCATGGGTCGTTGCTGTGAGAGCTTGGTTCATTTTGGGCGTGTCTTGAACAAATCGTCGGTTTTCGATAGGATTAACTTTCCCTCGTCGTGGAGGTTGTGTCGTGAAAGAGTTTGAAGTTCTGGTGCCAAGCAAGGACCTACCACTTGTTGTACTGGGTCTTTATGATAGGGTGGAATGTTTGATTTTATTCCAAAACGCATAGTTTTCGAAAGAGGGTACTGCATATGTATCGATGGTTGCGATGGGCTGTTGTGATGTTTGTCCTTGGACTTTGTGGAGGATGGATGGCTTGCAGCAACCAGGCTTCCACACGAGATGCAGGGACTGAGCAAACAGAGAATGTGGGGACTCTCCCGGATCGTTCGGCACAGGAGACACCCGCTGAGTCATCCAGTCTTCCTTCGGGAAGCCTTGTCGTTACCACTTACAATGTTCGTGGGTTGCCTGCCAGTATTACGAAAGATGATACGAATGCTCGGCTGAAAGCGATTGGCCCAAGGCTCAACGTCTTTGTGATTGTAGGGTTGCAGGAAGTTTTTACAGAGCAGGGTTACAAGAATCTGATCGGTGGGGTAAAGCATCCCACCCAATATCGCTTTAACAAGGCTTTAGAGAACCGGGCATATGGTGCTGGCTTGTTGCAGCTCTCTCAATACAAAGCAGTCTTGGAAAAGCATGAATACTTTGACCTTTGCAATGGTACGCTTGATGGTGCTTCCGATTGCTTGGCCTCCAAGGGATTTCATATGGTACGTTATACTCTTGCTTCTGGGGTTGAAGTGGATGTGTACAACTCTCACTTTGAAGCAGGGCATGGAGAGAAAGATCTGGCAGCGAGAGCCAAGAACTTGGTTAAGCTGACGAACTCAATGCAGCAGTGGTCCAAAGGTCGTGCTCTCATCTTTCTAGGAGACACCAATTTGAAAAAAACTCGCCCCTCGGATGCAACGGCCTTAGAGACTTGGATGAAGACCATTGGATTGGTGGACTCATGTGAGGCGGTGAGCTGTCCTATCAAAGGTCGGATTGATCGAGTCTTCTTTCGCGATGGGGAGAAGCTCAAATGGAAGGCCAAGTCCTGGAGTATTCCAAAGGGATTTGTCGATAAGAAAGGAACACCACTGTCCGATCATGAGCCTATCGTGGTAGCATTGGATTGGAGTGCTGTGCGTCCCTGAATATACGATGTATGGACAT
>JALTMC010000564.1 GCA_027005175.1 Myxococcales bacterium | reverse complement strand
ACGTAGAAGCTCCCATCGATATGCTACGCAACTTGTTCCGCATCAGCCAACCAGGTGGAACTGTCGCACTTTCCGGCCCCATTCCCAATGCCAGCGTTGAAATACTTCACAAAGCCTCCATCGACAACTTCAAGCAACGTGGCGTCTATCAACAACTTGCTCAAGCCACACAAGCCTTTTTTGAGTTTCATTTAAAACTTCGAAAAGTCGGACACAAAAATACATACACCCAACAACAACTCTCTCAAATCCTGTTGGAAGAAATAGGCTTCAGCAAGATACTTTGTGCTGATCAAGAAACCTATTGTGGACAATCCTACTTTGTTGTTGCACAGAAATAATCATGTCATCATCAAACGACCACTACAACAGCCTGCTCCGCAAGATAAAGGAGCTTGGACAATCACAAGACGAAACCTACGGTGAACAGATCCGTTGCGAAGCAGGATGCTATCACTGCTGTCACCCACCTGACTCCTTGTTTCAGGTCGAAGCAGAGACGCTGGAAGCTGCCATCTCTGCTCTCTCTACCGAACAGAAAGAACGTATCGCAGAGCGGCTCGTGGCCTACGAACAAGATAACTCTCTTCTGTGCCCATTGCTAGAGAACGGCTGCTGTCAGGTCTATGAATCACGACCTTCCATCTGTCGAACTCAGGGCTATGCTCTGTCGTTTCCTCAAGAACAACACGTTCTGCAACCCAGCGAGACTCCCCAAACCTCAACCCTCTCTTGGTGCCAACTCAACTTCACAGAACAACAACCCAACAAAGAACTCGCTTTTGATGTGGAACGGCTCAATACAATGCTCTCCTTAATCACAAGCTTGGGATGGCCTGAACAACCACCACGCAGAGATCTTGTCCCCCTTATTCGTTCAGGAATATCGTCCAAATCTCTGATTTCCAAAGGTTCATGCAATCATTTTTAAAAAGACCTTTACTTTTAGAGAAGTAAACATTATGTGTTAAGGTGCGGTGCAGCGTAAATAGAGCACGAACATAGGTAGTGGTGCAACACGCTTATTGTGCAAAGGAACGAACCATGCGTTATGGAAAAGTAGAACACAATGAATGGCTCTTAGAATTTCGCTTCAATTGGAAAGAAAGTAAATATGATGTATTTGCAACCCATGATGAAGAACATCAGAATCTATCCACAACACCCGAGGGCGTTCGTATAGGTCTGGTATGGAAAAATCCTCGCAAATCCCGACAAAAGCCCTGTTGGGAAGCCTTTGTCCTTAACGATGAAGCAACAGCAGAACTGTTTGCGGAGTTTGGCCAGATGCGTCAAGCGGGTATTTCTCTACTCAACAACTACCTCAACCCAGACTCTGTTGAGTAACAACCTCAACCCAAACTCTGTTGAGTAACAACCTCAACCCAAACTCCGCCGAGAGGGTTCGTTCTCCCTAGGAGATACACTCGTTGGAAAGATGCAGGGAGTTATACGACGATTTCGACGTATTCGTGTTCGCGGAGGGAGTGTTCGGAGCCATCGAAGGAGAAGAGCCGACCTTTGTTGTCGATGCGGGTAAGGATATGAACAGGCCGACGCCATACTTTAAACAGGTTTTCGAGTACAGCCCGAGCATAATCAACACGCAGATCGACACCTTCGTGACGATGTCCCAAGAGTAGCTCTGCACGATTTTCAAAGTTGGCATTGAGTACACGGATAAAGGGCTGCCCAAAGTTGGTCAGTTGGAATAGCATCTTCTCCTTAAGTTCCCGAAAGTCTCGGGTGGAGATCTCATACTGTCCAGAGCCTCGGTTGTAGTCAAAGCCAAACATCCCTTGTCGCACACAGAATTCTTCGGTGGCAAACTCATCAATAAAGGTGACATCATTGTAGATGCGTCGAACCTGGAATATCTTCTCTCGGCCTAAGCCAAGCTTGAGATCCCAGTTTTCGCGTGCGTACATATCCTCACAATCATCGTATTCTTTGCCAAACAGACCTTTGTCCCAACGTTCTTCAATGTCGCGAAACAGCTCCAACCCCAACTTGTAGGGATTGAGTTGAGTTCGACTGCTGGCGACAACGCCCGAGTGGGCATCGGCAAAGTCGATAATCTCACTATCTTTGGCGGCCTTCTCCGTCATGATCTTTGAATGCCAGTACGAGGCCCAGCCCTCATTCATAATCTTGGTTTGTCCCTGGGGTGCGAAATAATAAGCTTCTTCGCGGATCATGGACATAACATCGCGTTGCCAGTTCGTAAGGGGAGCGTGCTGGATCAAAAACCAAAGCACATCTTTGACAGGGCGTGCCGGGAAGATCTTTTTCTTTTCCGCTTCTTCCTCCATCTTCAACCGCTGAGAGTCAAGAAACGACTTGGGATTGATATAGTCGTTCATATACTCCTTGCTGGAAGGGAGCTTTGGGATCGGAACAGCGTCCTCCATCTCATCCGCAACCGTACCCGCTTCAACATCTTCAAAGTACGGTGAATAGTAGTCAATCAAGTTATCGAGAGACAAGCATACGTCGATGAAGTTTTCGACATCTTCAATACCAAAGCGGTCAATATAACGCCGGATACGAATGGCGTGGTTGGCCATTTCATCCAGCATACTGCGATTGGTATGTTTGAAGAACTCGTTGTTTTTGAAGAAATCGCTGTGAGCCAAAACATGCCCAATGACGGTTTTTTGCTCCACCATGGCATTGGATTCAAGCAGATAAGCATAGCAGGGGTTGTTGTTGATGACCATCTCGTAGATCTTTTGCAGACCGTACTCGTAGCCTTTGTCTAACCTCTCGTACTCCATACCAAATCGCCAGTGTGGATAGCGTACGGGAAACCCGCCATAAGCCGCGACTTGATTGATTTGATCAAAATCAAGGACTTCAAAGATGGTGGGAAAAAAGTCGAGACCGTATTCGTGAGCATAGCCTACAATCTCTTCCTGAAGTGCTGCCAACTCTGGAGGCAAGGAACGTCCAAACTTCATGGCTTATTTGCCCTTTCCAAGAAAGTCTTTGATCGATTGTACGATACCGTCTTTGTCTTGAATTTCAGAGAGAATCATGCGGTCATCCTCAGGAAACTCTTGTTCCAAGTCTTTCAGAAACTGGCCTGAACCATAAGGACTCTCCACCTGACCGTAGCAAAATACATTGCTACTGGGTAAAAGAAAATCACGTAAGATGGTCATGCAACGGGCAGTATCGTCTTGTGACCAGTTATCACCATCCGAGAAATGAAAAGGATAGATATTCCACTGCTCCACAGGGTAGTCTTCTTCAATGATCTTCTGGCACAATCGATAGGCTGATGAAATCATCGTTCCACCCGACTCACGAGTATGAAAGAAGGTATCAGAATCCACCTCCCGCGCCGTGGCGTCGTGGATAATATAACGACTCTCAATCCCCGTGTACTGATGGCGTAGCCACGCATCCAACCAGAACGACTCAATTCGAACAATCTCTTTCTGCTCATCGCCCATAGAGCCACTCACATCCATCATATAGACGATCACAGCATTCGACTGAGGAATGGTCGTCGGCTTTGCAGAGCGATACCGCTTGTCCTCTCGAATCGGTATAATCATCGGGTTGCGCTTGTTGTACATGCCCGATGCGATCTGTCGTTTAAGTGCCTCCCGGTACGTGCGCTTAAAATGACGCAACGACTCCGGTCCAACCGTACGAATCCCTGTATACTTGTTTTGCTCCACAGAGATCTGCTTTGAGCCACGTGGCTGAATATTCGGAAGTTCCAACTCTTCGCCTAGAATCTCCGCAAGATCCCCCAGATCGACATCCACCTCAGTGGCATGCTCGCCGGGCATTTCACCTGCACCCTTCCCTTGCCCCGGTGCGTTTGGATC
>JALTMC010000563.1:13735-14048 GCA_027005175.1 Myxococcales bacterium | reverse complement strand
CACGCGGAGAAACAATATGGCCACCCTCCGCAACCGCCGCACAGCAGCCAATAGCCTCGCTCCCACCCGATAACGAAAGCCCCAAAGAATCCAAGAAGCTTCTACCGTGAGCGGTAAAGAGCAAGAACATCTGTTTCTTCTGTCATTTTGAGCAGCATTTCAGCTTCCCGATACGCTTCAAGAGCAGAGTCCATAGATCCCCATTCGCATCGAAGTTGGCCCATCGCAAACAAAGCCTCTGCTTGGTATTGCTCTCGACCCAACGCATACTCTGTATTTCGAACAGCCTCAAAAAACTTCATGGCCTCTTTCA
>JALTMC010000563.1:6036-13725 GCA_027005175.1 Myxococcales bacterium | reverse complement strand
ATATGTCCCATATGAAGTAGGGTCTCCACTTCACCAGAGGTATCGCCATTCTCGCGCTGTAAGACCAAGCAATCCTGGAGAAAATCCAGAGCCTCTTCGACATTGCCTTGCTCTTCACGAATCACTGAGATGTGATGAAGAGAGGCGATACTTTCACGAAACAAGCCCAATGATTTCCTGAGACGAAGAGCTTGAACAAACACTTTAACGGCTTCGTCATTGTCTCTCTGACTCTTGAGAATGATACCGATATTATGAAGTGTGGCGGCCATACTTTGACGATCGCCGAGACGCTGAGAGACGCGCAAACAACGATAGTAATGGCTGAGTGCATTTTCAAAATCACCCTGTGCGCCAAAGACCGTACCAAGGCGACTCAAAGAAGCTGCGATTTCTCGGGAGTTTCCGCACTCTTCAGAAATACTCAAGCTTTGTTGATAACAGAGCAAAGCACGTGGCAATTCACCGAGTTCATAAGCGAGGTGTCCTTGTTCTCGAATGACGTGAGCCAGACGTCTGGAGCGATCACCTTCCTCCAGTTGTTCTTGCGCATAGGCAAGCCGAGACATGGCTTCTTCATACCGATGGGATGTACGCGAAAACTCCGACAAACGCACAAAGATCGGAGCCAAGATAAGGCGATGACCCAGAGACTCAGCTAAGAACCTGGCCTCTTCATAAATGTGCAATGCCTCTTCGTTGCGTCCTAAGACTTCACAGAGTCGCGCTCGCCGATAGAGGATTTCAGGTTGAAGATGGTCGATACGACCGAGCTTTTCATTGTGCAATGAGAGAGTTTCGAGGAGCTTGAGGGCTTCCACCTCATCCTGCGAATTCCAAAGTCGGTCTGTTGTTCGCAACAAACACTGGTATAGGTCTTCGCTTGGATCAGCCAACAACTCATTGACAAACATCAACCAGCCACCACTTTTCACGCGGATGGAGAAAAGTAAGAACTCTTCAATCCAGCTACCCAAGACAGCAAAGTTCTCGTGAACCCAAGACGAAAAGAAGGGAAGATGCTCTGTTCCTAACAAATGCAACCAAACAAAGAGATAGGAGCGTGAAAGAGGATAAGGCAAAGATTGCCCATCGAACGATGGCATCATAAAGGAAGGGCCACGTAGAGAAGCTTGCTCTATCCACGCTTGGGCCAAGAAGTAAGAATGAGCCAGAGGTGAAGAAAACCGAATCCAACATTCTCCATCGATCCAAGTTTCAGAAAGAATCCCAAGATGAAACAATTGGACCAACGGTGAATCAGAGTGCGGATTTTGAAGTGCTCGTACGATTTGAGAGTTGTTCGAAAGGAGCAATTGCTCACGCGATAAATAATCCGTTTGATGCTGGATAAAGAGTTCCGACAACGACCTTAAAAACTGCAACCTCTCGGGGATTGGTAGTGACGCATAGCGCTCTTCGATCACATGCACAACCAAATATTCCATTAAAGACTCAACTTCGAGCGTCTCAGGAAGCTCTTGACCACAAAAGGTAGCCAATGTAAGTCGCAGCAATTGGGGATAGCGCAGCAAGTTGCGTGTGGAAGAGTCTGCCGCCATTCCGCTCCAGCGGGTTTGAGGACAAAATGGCTCAATTCCATGACCATTATCAAAGGAGCGATACCGCTCATAGGCCCATGCCAACTCTTCATCACACAGCGGTGCTAATTCACAAGCCATCGATGGTTCTCGAAGTTGCAGATGACGATCATCAAACGTCATCGCAAAAGCCCGGCTATGGCCCAACCACTGACCTCTGCGTTGAAGTTGCCAAAGTTGCTCACTCTGCAACGACACAACAAATTTAATACGGTCATGCAAAGAGGTCGCAGCAAACGAAGCGATAGTCTGGTCAACCTCATCCATCAACGAAGACAGATGTTTGACACAATCAATATTATCAAGCACAACGAGGAGAGGGGTTTCCTGCCCGAGGTGTGGACTTAAATATCGCGCGATCTCTTCCGTTCCAGGAGGCTCTTCCAAAGGACGCAAGCCCATAACCTGAGCAAGCACTTCCAAAAAACCTTGGGATAAGAGTTCAATTCCACTCAACCACACCACCGGCTGCTCTTCACTCAACTGTTGTTGAGTGAGCTGAGCCAACAATGTCGTTTTTCCAACACCGAAGCCACCGTGAAGAACAAACAACAAGTGCTGACTCACGAGAAAATCTTGCAGACACTGCTCAACATGGGTCCGTGATACAACCAGCTCCGGAAAGTATTGTTGATGTTGTGTGAGCCTGTCCAGCTGATACAATGTCCAACGTGTGGTCTGTTGAAAGAGGAGGTGAGCCGAAAGCTCTCGGTGAGGAGGACCAAATCGTTTGTTGCGCAGATGTCTACGCAGCCATGAAGCCCCTGTTGTTCGTATCGATGGAGTCTGCCATAAATTATGGAAGATTAATTGTGCGCCACTGCAACCATCCAACAAATAGAGAGCATGACTTTGGTCGGGCAAGGTCGGCTCACCGGGAACCACATCATCGGCAAGCAAGAGTGGAAACAAAGGGAGTAACGATACAGGAGTCCCCGGTTCAGAGATGAAAAAAGAAGGTCGGTCCGAAAGGATCTGACCAGGAGGTATCTCGATATGTGGGGCATCAAAGCTAGGGTCACAGCCCATTAAAGGAATGGCCAGATGAGAGCCGTCCTCACGCTGTTTCCACGCATAGTAAAGAGGGTACTCAACCATCCAACTCATCTCTTCTACGATCTCAGACAACAAGGGTCCGTACACACAGAGATCTTCTTCCGCTTGCTGAACGCTTGGAGTAAATCCATGTACAAAGGAGTCGCGAAATAGAATCATCGCCTCCAGCAAACCCAGCTGTAAATACGTAACGCGCTCCTCACCGAAGGGGTCCAGGAACCGCTGGGTATAAAGGAACCGCTCCTCCAGAGGTCGCTCAACTTCAAGACGCCGGTATGTCTTCAAGATCGAAGCGGTGAGAGGTGTGGAATACTCGTCCATCGATTCGTTTGCGCAGCGCAAAAGATCCAACCAAGCCCCCCAAGAAGACGATAGCGTTCGAGCGATCGCCTGATAGGTGGCGGTGTCATTGAGTCGTGGATCTTGTAAGAATTGCTGCACCAAAGGAAAAGCTGCATATTTCAAAGTCTGGTGAAAGACAAGTACCAAAAGTTGCAACCGCAGCCGAGGGTCCTGCTCCGCCAAAAAAGTTCGATACAAGTGTGCAATGGGATAAGGATAGCGACGCAGAATCATTTCATGCAAGGAAGCAAATCGAGGTGGCTCCTCCGAGAGAGGAGTCAATGCTTGACTTGTCAACTCAACCGATTCAAGTGCAACAGGTGGCCCCTTCGAAAAGGTACCAGAGGTTGATGATGGAGACAAAAGAGTCATCACCTCTGGCACCCATGACTCCGAACGCTCAGGAATAAACTCCGCTGGCTTTGACTCCGAACGCTCAGGAATAAACTCCGCTGGCTTTGACTCCGAACGCTCAGGAATAAACTCCGCTGGCTTTGACTCCGAACGCTCAGACTCAGAAAGCTGCTCTACAGGAGCAGCCAACAGCGGAGTCGGAAGAGGAAGTGCTTGGGTAGACTCAGAAACAGGCAGTGTACAGGACACCATTTGGGAGCTTCCAGCTTTGACAAACCAGGTCTTTCCTGTCTCCCGATCCAGTACATAAAATCCTTGAGCGAAGGGGATCGATTGATAACGCATATTATCAATCACATCACAATTGGATGAGGTTGATACTGTTTGTGAGAAAGCATATGAATAAGCGGTATCCGACTTAAGCTCTGTTGGAGCCTCCAACTCAGACTCAAAGAGGTAATCCACTGCATGGTAAGCTTCACTTGGAGAAATCGCCTTTTGAGCAAAGATATCTCTGAGATAAGCCTGTTGCCCTCGTTTGGAATCCTCTTTTGCAAAAGAGGATTCCACCTCTGCTTCGGAGCCACGCTCTGCTTCGGAGCCATGCTCTATATCAACCATGTAGGAACGTTCAGAGATCGCTTCCATAGCAAGAATATAAAGTTTTTTGTATAATTCACTTTTCTCTTGTGCAGAGATAGAAGCTTCGCTCCTCCGCTCAATCCATTGCTCAATACGTCGCTGCAACCAGTCACGCTTCAGTGACTGAGTCACCAAACGACGCCGAATCTCGATACAGATTTGGAAGAACTCTGGGCTTGCTTTAAATTCGTGTATCAAACCAACTTCACCCATGCGCTCTATCATACTCTCTACCCCCCTCAAGCACAGAAAAAAGTAGAATGTATACAGTGAACACGATTCTATATTTGTGTTTCGAACCATCGCAACACTCATTCGCTATCCCCGCGAAAAAGAGTGTGCAACCTTATGAAACGACTCAAAGCTCAAACACTTTAACCTACAGACATGTTGAATCATTTTGCATATCCTGGGGTAAAACGAGAAGCCACTGGGATGTTCTGACTGGAAGCGAGAAGCCACTGGGATGTTCTGACTGGAAGCGAGAAGCCACTGGGATGTTCTGACTGGAAGCGAGAAGCCACTGGGATGTTCTGACTGGAAGCGAGAAGCTGCTGGGATGTTCTGGGGTAAAGCAAGAAGCTGCTGGGCTCTTCTGGGTTAAAGCAAGAAGCCGCTGACAGCTGACTGAGTGAGGGGGAACTCAGTATGGCGCTTCAACGGCTTCCGAAACTAACTAGCATTTCAGTGCTCACTTCAAGAGAGGGGGCACTTGAAGTTGAGCATTGCTAGTCAGAGAAGAAGGGAAAGACCTGCTCCCTCACAGGAAAAAGGCAAGGCCCTGAGGGGAGCAAACCATAAAGTGGGATGGCAGTGACAATAATTAAAGGAAAGTCGTCACCCATCACGGGTGTCCTGGAATTCTTCTGCTCCCAATAGGAGGTAAGGAGACAGAGACAGCTCGAAAAATTTTAGTGAGCTATCAAATGAAAAGCCAGAACACCTACACTATGACGATGTTATTTCGACTTGTCAAGAGATTCGTGAGTCATCCGTAGAGATTCGATAGAATATTTTGATAGAGATGGATGGGAATGATAGTGTCAGTGTGAGCAACAGCTTGTTGTTGGACAAAGGAGAAAAGTGGTCACCTTCCCCCATCCCATCTGGACTTTGTCCTGTAGATTCGAGAGGGTCCGCGATCGGGGGGAGGGGTTCCACGCCCACAATATAAGAGGTATTTTTCCGATGAGTATTCTGACAAGAGATGAAATATTAAAAGAGATCACGGCAGGACAGATAAAGATCGATCCCTTTGATCCTGAAGATATCGGGCCAGCTTCGATCGATCTGAGGCTGGACAATCAATTTCGTGTGTTCAAGAAGCTACATACAACTTTCGATGTAACAGAAGACGCCAATTACGAAGACATCACAGAGTTTGTGGAAGTAGAAGAGCGATTTCTCCTACTTCCAGGAGAGAGTGTGCTGGGAATCACGCAAGAAACGGTGACGTTGCCACCCTATCTCTGTGGTTGGTTGGATGGTAGAAGTCGGTTTGCTCGCCTTGGTTTGACAGTACATGTGACGGCAGGATTCATGCAGCCAGGGATCTCCAACAAACAAGTCCTTGAGATCAACAATGTCTCTCCGATCCCACTGTATCTCTACCCCGGCACCAAAGTATGTCAATTCATCTTTCAAAAATGCATCGGCACGGCTGTCTACACGGGTCGTTTTTCGTCCCAAAAGATGGGAGACCGAAAACTATAGGTTTCCAGTCAACTCCCCCCATCCCATCCGGACTTCACCCTATAGATTCGAAAGGTCCCGCGATCGGGAGGGGGTTTCTACGCTCACAACATAAGAGGTTCTTTTCTGATGATATTCGTCTTCACGGCACAAAGCGCAATTGAAATCGAAGCGCAACCGGTCGTCGATGAGGCGGGGATTCAAAGGCTCTCTTCCAGAGGAGTTGACGCAAGCAGCGTCGTTGTGACAACAAGAGTTTGCGTCTCTGTGGGAATGTAACTCTCTCCACCAAGCCCCTTCCACTAATCTCCAGTTCGACAGGAACAGAAAGACCTCGATGAGGTCTGGCACAGCGACTTAATCGATATCGCAGACGTTGAAGAACTCGATTGATACGAAGGATATAAGAGCGCACGAGAGGCAAAGGGTTGGGTGGGGAAAGTAATTTTCGAGCGGTACGGCTCAGTCGGGCACGCTGTTTCGATGGAGACATCAAGGCCTGAGCCAACACAGCGGATCGAGGGGGGAGATGGATTAACCAGTCGCCGTCACGTGCGCCAGGTGTAGGGATAGCGAACAAGCGTGGAGAGATAGTTAAGCGAGCGAGTGCCATATCCCAGACATCAGGAGCACCACCTCCTGCAAGACGTACCGAGAGCACCCGATCTGTGGGAGATAAGAATCGCGGAAAATGATCCTTGCGTATGTGGTCAGCTCCCCACATATAAGCGATGACGCTGCGCTTTCGGTGAAGACGTTGCGAGATCGCATGAAGACTAAACATCTCACGAAGAGGGTAAATCCAACACAACAGTTGATGAGTTCGTTGGCGCAACCGAGCCGACATATCTGATGCGATGATATCAACCTTGCCCCGATAGCCCCGAGCATGTCGCAAGGTCGCATGAATCTCATTGAGCATTTCGGGAGGGTATGTATTTCCCAACAAGAAGTGATTGATCACCTCCAACATCCGAAGTGCCCACCGATCACCGTAACGCAAATACAGATCAATGAGAGGCTGTTGGTCTGTTGTGAGTAAATGCACCATCTTCCTGCGCCAAACCGCTCGCGCTTTCCCTGAACGTTGACGCAGACGTTGTCGCCAAAGACGCCTTAGCATCCGACGTGTCCGTCGCCTCAACGGGATGGATTTGGCTCCTGTGACAAACGCTTCAAGCGCGATATGAGTGACACCATCCAAGCGAATACCATCTTTGCCGAGGTGCCACAACTCATTAAAGAAGCGATAATGCTCTACGATGTTGTGATTGTTGCCAAACAAGAGAAACATTCGACCATGACGGTGGCTGTCGATGGTCGTTTGAAGTTGGGCCAGAATTCGCCCTCGCTTCCACAGAATCTGTTTGCTCTTGATCACAGCTTGAAGCCACAAAACGGCTGCTTCCACAGTACCGGGATACTGTCGATACCATGTGAGGTGTTGTCGCGTTTGACGACGCACCATGCGATAGCATCCAGTGTTGTTTGTGGGAAACCGAAAGGTTGGAGTAGGAAGAGGAACAAATCGCAATCGCTGGGATGACGTGGCCTTATGTGAACGAGCTGGTGCAGCCCAAGCCTTGCCTCCGACAAACCCTACCCCACTGCAAATCAAACATAAAAGAAGCCGGGAGAGATATTGCATGATGAACCTTGTTGCTGGTGTATGATGGTCTCAACACGTCCATCACACACATCGACTTCACAGTTCGGGAAACCATCGTGCCTTCACAGTTCGGGAAACCATCGTCGGCTCTCGGGATCGAACCTCCATGGGGTGCGTAAGGCACCGTTGTCATCCAGACTCCACCGTCCATCAAGCTGCTTCTGGTATCGAGCGATGCCAAGCTTCAGTTGTTGTGGGGAGAACCGGGAGTCTGCGTTCTCCAGTTGCTCTTGCAGCAGTTTGATCTCCAGTCGTAACGTACCGTCCACCAGTCCCTGTAAAGCTCCAGCATTGTGACCCAGTTGTTTCCGCATCTTTTGCAAGATATTGAGT
>JALTMC010000563.1:0-6026 GCA_027005175.1 Myxococcales bacterium | reverse complement strand
ATATTGAGTAAGATACCGGGCTGCGTTTCAAGTACACCACCAATGGCGATCTGACTTGCGCTGGTTTGATTGGCATAAGAAAACGCTGGGATTCGCCCTGTTACCTTTTTCTCAACCAAACAACCCAAACCCAAAACAGTGATATCACGTTGTCGCATGATCGCAAAGAAGTCGTCCGTGACAGAGGGTTGCTCATAGCGATTCACAATAACACTGTTGACAGCAGTGAAGGCACCCATCACCACTGCAGTACCTTTAAGACTCCCAGATGACTGTGAAAGTTCCGAAGCAGGTTTCGGTTTTCCGCTGTAATTCGCAAAAACAGTCCCTGCACCGATATTCGTAAGGTTAGGCAAGATCGGAGACATCACCTCTTTCCCGCCCACAGTCAGGAGGGGATACCGATGGGGAGCCACAAGAGACAGATAGGAGCCTGTGTGCTCCGAGACAAACCCTTCCCCTTCTAAAATACTTTTCGAGATTTCAGACCCAAGATTACAGTGAGGTGCCGCAAAAGTGAGAATAAGATTCCCATGAGGGCGGATTTCGCAGCCCTCACTCACGTAGCTGTGTCTGACAACACAGCGATGACCCACAACATCTGAGCCAATCCAAGAGTTCTCAATATGAGACTGCGAGAGCCGACTCCCTTTGCCAAGAACCACAGGACGGGCAGGAAGACTCCAGGCACCAAACGAAAAGGATTTGGATTGACTGGTGGATTCGACCCGGCAATCGATCAGTTCAACATCTGCTTCGATCCGTACAGGCTTTTCAGGCAAACCTCGAATCGAACAGTGATGTAGACGACAGCCAGGTCCAACAACAACATGCTCCAAGCAACAAAAAGAGACATCACTGTTGGGAGCAAGAGAAACCCCCTCAGAGATCGAGTTCCATTCTTGCGGCATCGCCGGTCCTTTCTCCACTCCTCCAAGGCTGAAGCGTGGAGGAGAAGCACAACCGTGTGGCTGTGGGTGGAGTACAAATTAAGGTTCTTGGTTATTACCGAGAGTGAATCCATCCTCATCTTGAAGATCGTCTGCATAACCGTCAACCCGGTAGGTTTTTACCATCTCAGCTTTCCCCTTCACTTTGGCAGGAGGAAGCTCGTGACAAATAAAAAAGTCCTTCACATGATCATAAGTGTCTTGAGAGATGATCACTTCACCACCTGCGGCGAGGCCACAAAGCCGGGACGCCACATTCACATTGTCGCCGATAACCGTGAACTCCAGGCGCTTGGGAGAGCCCATATTTCCAGCCGTAACGATCCCGGTATTCACACCAATTCCCGTTAAAAACGGTGGTTTGCCTTCCGCCTCTCTCCGTTGATTAAGGGCATACAGAGCAGTTTGCATTTCCACCGCAGCTTGAACAGCACGAAGCGGATCATGAGGATGAGTTTGGGGAGTACCCCACACTGCCATAATCGCATCCCCAATATACTTATCAAGGGTCCCCTCGTAATTAAAGATAACATCAACCATCTTCTCAAAATAAGTGTTGAGTTCTTTAATTAACTGGTTGGGCTCGTATTGCTCGCTCAGAGAAGTGAACCCGCGAATATCCGTGAACATCACGGTAACTTCAGCGATCTCGCCCCCCATCCGAATTTCCAAATCATCCTTGGTCAGACGATCCATCACCGCAGGAGACAGGAAACGCTGCAAGTGACCTCGAATCACCGTCTCTTTCTCGATAGTCTGCGTCAATCGGGCGTTTTCAATCGCAATGGTTGACTGGGCTGCAACAACACTCAGGATCTGTAGATCCTTCTCCGTAAACATCCCAATCGCACTCTGTGTATCGAGGTGCATCACACCAATAATAGAGCCATCTGTGAGGGAGATAAAAGGCACAACCATCGCAGAGCGAATGCCCTGCATGATCACACTCTGTGAACCTTCAAAACGCTCATCGATCTTGGCGTCCGACGTGAGCACAGCCGAACGATCTTCGATCACAGAGTTGAGAATGGCCCGAGAGATACTGATCTCTTCTTTGGATTCATCACGAGAATCTCGAAACCGCACACAACGCAGTTCGGGATTGCCTTCGTCGTCAAGGAAGAAGATCACACCACGATCTGCTCTCACAAGGTTAAATGTCTCTTCCAAGACAAGATGCAACAGCTTGTCTAAGTTGAGTTCCTGGCCGATTTTTCGAGTCAAGATCTGTGCGATCCGCAACTTCTCATAGTCCTTGCGAAGTGACTTCTCGTCTTTGATCTTCGTTTCGGGCAGGAAGTCTTTCACTTCCACATCATGCGTGATCTGCGCGATCCGCGCAGAATGCATGGCCTCATCCATCATGATCGAAACAGGAGAGCTTGTCACGGTCTGCATATGAGGCTGAACCGCCGGACCCAAAAAGAAATTCAGGGGCACAGTCCCCAATCGCAGTTCATCTCCTGGCTTTAAGGCACACTCCGACACAGGCTCTTCGTTCACAAATGTACCGTTCCGGCTGCCCAGATCTTGGACATAATAGGTACCATTTTGGAAAATAACACGCGCATGTTCTTTCGAGATCAAACGATCCATGATTTGAATCGAATTGCGCGGATGACGTCCTAAAGAATTAAAGGGTCCCAACTCAAAACGTTGGGTATTTCCATCTTCCAGCTCCATCGTCAGATAAGCTGGGGGTGGTGTCTCTGTCGTCTGGTACATCGAACAGGCCTCATTTTGACGCTTCAATGTGCCGGGCATACGGCGAAGTGAACATGATTATACGTGCTTTTACGACAGAACACAACTGCATAGAAACTTCCCCCACTCTCATGTCTTCTCCTAACCGAAAACCCGTTGATTTCATTACACTTCTCAACACAAAGTGTGACAGACATCACAGTTAAAGAGTGAGCCTCGTCACAGATACAAGAAAGGTTCACAGATACAAAAAAGGCGATCTACTGTTGGTAAATCGCCTCTCCGCTGATCTGTTGTTCGAAGATCAGTTGGATCCATCCATACGGCTTGCCTTACTCAAGACTGTTTGTATGCTCTATCCTTATTGGGTTTTGAACAGCAAGAAAGTTTTGAACTCTTTTCCCTTAGCATTCTTAGCAGAGAGATTAACCTTGTACCAGGTGGAGGCCGTGAAGCCTGCTTTGGCAGTAAATTGACCAAACTTTTTGCTCTTATCGAGAGCAAAGGTTCCATCCACTTTTGTTGGTGTAATGGTAGCACCTTTTGTGGTATCGCAGGGTTTATCAGCTGCACTGGAAGAGCCAGAACAAGTGGAGAAGGTCAACTTAACATCAGCATCTTTCACTTCTTGGTTGAAGTAGACGTCCAACTTGGAGGATGTCAGCACTCCACTCTGCAGATACAAAGGAGAAGTCATAAAGGCAGAAAATCCCAAGGGGTTCTCAATCCCAACGAGATCTCCCACAATGCGAACTCGATTCTTACCATCTTTGTTTTTGAAGCAGTCATCACGCAACAAAGTGGCGCAAGCATCAATACCAAACTGTGCTTTGATCAGCTCAGGATCGATAACACCTTCCAAGACAGCTGTCTTAATACTCTTCCCATCAGCAGTGAAAATACCGGTAATACGAAGGTCTTCAAGCTGCAGATTGAAGCCAGAGATAGACAGGATAAAGTTCGTTGGTCCCACATAGAAGGAGTTCGCATTAAAGGTACCATCCAGAGCCAAAGACACAGGAGTCTTGGTATTCATCACATCCTTGCCCTGGTGAGCCTTGCCACCTGGAGGAGCGACTCCCAAACCACCAACATAAAGGAGCTTGCCTTTCGCACCTTTGTCACGGCTGTGAAGAGTCAAGAGGATGGGTGGAATCTGGTCGGGGTTTACACTACCCAACAAGCTCTGCAATGCAGCAGGTGACTTCAAACCTTTCAGCTTCAAATTGACACCCGCTCCAACTTCCAGTGGCTTGGTGCTCGTTGGAGCTTTCTTCGTGGTAAAGGTTGCCGAACCCGTGTACGTTTTGGTCTTGACATTGGGGTCCGTCACTTTGTAGCTGAACTTGTACTTTGTACCGTAGAACAACAAAGAGAAGGGACAGATCTTTCCTTCCGTTCCTGTGATCGTGAAATCCGCAGCGACGGGAGAAGAGGAGCCATCTTGGATCACTTCAGCAGAACGCTTGGCCTTACTCTGACTTGGCTCACTCGAAAACTTCAAAGTCACACAATCTTGAACGCCGATCTCTGAACCATCTGCTGGAACCCAAGTCACTGTGATGGGAGGACCAGGCTTGTTGTCGTTCGTATTTTTGTTGCTGTTCGTGTTCGCGTTCTTGTTGCTGTTCGCGTTCTTGTTGCTGTTCGCGTTCTTGTTGCTGTTCGCGTTCTTGTTGCTGTTGATGCCTGTACTGTCTGTGCTACCACCACCGTCGGTGGTGGAGTTTGTACCACCTTCACCGGCTGGAGGAGGAGTGCCACACCCGACATAAGATGAAATACCAAATCCAAAAACGGCGAAAAAGACGATAACATACCTGATACGTTGCATAATCCAACTCCATTGTAAACAAACGATTTATCATAAAAACCAGTCCACCTCTTAGACTGGTAAACCTTCCACTGAAGCGTAAGCATTCTGTGCAATTAAGACAACACTGTCAAGTAGCGTCCTTTCCATCTCCATCCCATGAAACCTGCAAGATATTCGACAACCCTTATCCAAGCGCGATAGAATCGTTTTTGTTCCTAATAAAACGAAGGAAAGAGAGTTGAATGCTTGATTTTGTAGAATTGCTTGCACGCCGCAGTGGCGAACTTCTGCTCGAACGTATGTCACAACAACGAACCATCGGCTTTAAATCCACAGACAGAGATATCGTTACAGATGCCGATCGTGCCAGCGAACATTGGCTTGTTGAGACGATACGTGATCAATACCCTGATCACGCGATTCTTGGAGAAGAAGGAACGGGAGACCTATCTCTTCTCCAACAGACAGGGTACACCTGGGTCATTGACCCCCTTGATGGAACCGTCAACTACACACAACAGCTGCCATTTTTCTGTGTTTCGGTAGGGCTTCTGAAAGATGGGAAGCCCCACGCTGCGGCTGTTTATGCGCCTCGCCTTGATGAGATGTACAAAGCCTGTATCGGCGAGGGAGCCACCCTCAACAACCAGGCCATTCAAGTGTCTCAGACCAAAACTCTCCAAGACGCGGTGATTGCGACAGGATTCCCGTATGACAAACATCTATCTGAGCGCGACAATCTCCACAATTTTGCCCTTTTTACCAAAAAAGTCAGAGGGATTCGACGCATGGGCGCTGCTGCGCTCGATCTCTGCTTTGTAGCGAGCGGGCGGCTTGATGGATACTGGGAGGAGAAACTCCACCCCTGGGATATGGCAGCAGGTATTTTGATCGTACAAGAGGCTGGTGGCACAGTCACAAACTACAGCGACCAAACCCCACGCCTTGAAGATGGGCACATCATCGCATCCAATAGCTCACTCCACACAACAATGAAGGAACTCTTGCAACCCTACACACAACAACATCAACTCTCTTATCCCCCTTACTGAACAAGGGTGAAATCAAAACAGACCACATCCCGTTGCCCCATGGAAAGCAATCCATGGAAAGCAACCCATCACACATACTTGTATCGCAAAAACATGGCTTCCCAGCACAAAACTCAAACGCAAGTCCAGTGCCCTCAAGCCGTGCGACAAGGCAGCCGATGTAGCCCAAAGCAACTCACACAGAAGTTAGACTCGAACTCAGAACGCAAGGAATAGCAATGTCACAGGTACAAACAGGATTGGATCGACTCTTTACCCCTGAATACCTCCCTCGTTTGCAAGGTCGCAACATTGGGTTGTGTTGTAATCCAACCACAGTGAATCGACAGTTTGAGCATGCTGTCGATTTATTGATGGCTGTGGAAGGCTGTCACCTCGCCGCTTTGTTTGGTCCAGAGCATGGAATTCGAAGTGAAGCTCAATACATGGTCGGTGTTGATGATCAGCCCATTGATCCACAAACAGGTATCCCGATTTACAGTTTGTATGGCAACCAAGAAGCTT
>JALTMC010000562.1 GCA_027005175.1 Myxococcales bacterium | reverse complement strand
GTTGTGGGGAGAGGCGGGAGAATGCTTCTTCCCGGTGTTGTAGGTGGAAGCGGCTATTGGGTTGCAATCTTCTCCTACATCGCTACAATGCACTGTTTTTACAGGCGGGTTTTGTATCTGCCTTTCTTTTTGTGTAAAAAGGAGTTTTTGAGGTATGTCCTCCAATTACGATAACAATGGTCAATACAGTAGACATAGTATTTTGCGATATGAACAGATCTTTGGTCATGGATTTGTAAGTTCGGGTGGTATGAAGCTCACAAAGTCATTTTGTGACCGTCTCACATTTTCGAACAATACCCGTGTATTGGACATCGGAAGTGGCTTGGGGGGTGCAGCATTTTATATGGCTGAGAAGTATGGCGCATCCGTTGTAGGACTCGACCTCTCTGAGGTCATGATTGAGATCGCCAACGAGCGTGCCAAAGGTATCTCTAACGTCGAGTTTCATCTGGCTGACGTGCTCACCATGGATTTCGAGGAAAATAGCTTTGACCTGATCTGGAGTCGTGATGCTTTGCTTCATATTCCCCAGAAGGCAGAGTTGTTTGCGCTCCTTGCAAAATGGTTGGCACCGGGTGGTCAGATTATGATCTCTGATTATGCACGCAGCGCAAACAAAGTCTCCTCCGATTTTCAGGATTATGTTGACCAATCTGGTTATGACCTTTTGGATGTTGAAACCTACGGTGCTTTGTTAACGGAAGCTGGTTTTCAACATGTTAAAAATGAAGACTGGAGCCAGCAGTTTATGGAGGTGTTGCGTGCCGAACAAAACACGCTGCGTCACGACCGTGAACAGTTTCTCCAACACTTCTCTCACGAGGATCTAGACTATCTCGTCGAGCGATGGGAGCGAAAGATCCAATTCTGTCTCAACGGTGATATGCATACCGGTCTCTGGCACGGGAAATAGCCGCGTATCTCCACTTTTTCTGACAGTATGGGAAATCGTTGCGAATGTTTACTGTACCTTATGAGGGGCGGATGTATCGGCCCCCTTCAGAGGCAGACTCCTTTATTCTACAGGCGACGGTGGGTTGCAGCCACAACAAGTGTGTGTACTGCGATATGTATCGTGACAAGGAGTTTCGGGTCCGTGATTTGGACGAGTCTTTGGCTATGTTGCGGATGGCGGCCCGGTATGAAGGGGCTTCTCTTGAGAAGCTCTTTGTGGCAGATGGAGATGCTCTGGTGATGGGGATGGATCATTGGATTCCGATCCTAGAGACAGCACATCAACTCTTCCCACGCTTGCGTCGTGTCTCTTGTTATGCGATGGCCAGCAATGTACAGAGCAAAACAGACGAGGAATTGCAGATCCTTCGGAAACATGGTCTGTCTTTGCTCTATTTGGGACCTGAGAGTGGAGATCCTGAGACGATGCGACGCATTGTGAAAGGAGGAACCTTTGAGGACCATGTTGAAGCAGCTCAACGCGCACATCAGGCAGGGATGAAAATCAGCGTGATCGCTTTGTTGGGCGCAGGGGGAGTCGCAAGGTCCAAAGAACATGCAGAAGCTACCGCACGTTTGGTGACGGAGATGGACCCCGAGTTTTTTGCCGCTCTCACCCTCACCGTCATTCCCGGAACGCCGATGGAGCGTATGGAAGCCAAAGGAAAGTTTGAACTCCCCAGCATTGATGGCTTACTACGGGAGCTTTGCACGATCGTTGATTTGGCACGACCCTCCAACGCTGTCTTTCGCAGCAATCATGCCTCCAATTATCTTCCCATCAGCGGACGTCTTCCTCATGATCGAGAACGCATCCTCAAAGTTCTTGATGCTGCTCTTCACGGCGACATTAACCTCCGACCCGAATGGGCGAGAGGGCTTTAAACGTCAAAAGCCAACTACTTTCTTCTCTTGCGTTTGGACTTGGCTCTCTTGGGTTTGACGGCCTGTTCTGAGGAGCCCCAAAGAAAACGGCGTTGTCTTTGCAACTGCCACCACCATCGCATATGTTTGAGTAGGAGAAGCCAACGAAGCACAAATGCCATATCTGATCTTCTTTCTTATCTGTGTGGTCGATTTGATGCGTCATCCTGACGACCAGCCAAGCATTGCTATATCATACTTTGCAAAGACAAGAATGAAGAGAGATTAATTTCCAATCTTTTGATCTCACTATGCTCCAAGAAAAGTTACAATCTATACGAGACTCCGGTGGAGCGCGAACGAACGGATCGCCAAAAACTCCTCTACGTAAAAGTATCGAATCAGCAGCGGACTGTACATTGGTAGTAGAGAGTGAATCATAGCAGCCATAGGGAAAAGTTACAATGCAAAAAACGAAAAACGGGGAAACTTCCACCATTTTTTCGCCAAACATTCTGTTTGTGTGGTGTAATTCAAGTTAAGAACAGGATTGGAGGTTACCGAGATTGGGATGTTAGAATTCGACCGCGCATACGATGCTCACTGCCAGGACATCCATAACTTTCTGTACAGTATGCTACATTCGGAACAGGAAGCACGAGAGCTCACACAAGATACATTTCTTGCGTTTCTACAGGAGATCCGTTCGAAAGAGATGCCTTTGGGCAAGCAGCGTCCCTGGTTGTTTCGAGTGGCGAAATACAAAGCCTACAACACCATGCGCAGCCATCGACGTTTTACAAACGCAGCACAACGGGTTGCAAAAGACAATCTATTACAGGAACGGCCTACACCTGAATCAGCCTTGTCTCAAGAGCAAGACAAAGATCGAGTACGGGAAGTGATGAAGCAAATGCAAGAAAGGGAATCCACATTATTGCAATTGTATTCATTGGAATTAAGCTATGATGAGATTGCACAAGTGATGAGCATGGAGAGAGCCTCCATTGGCAAGGCATTGGCGCGAGCCAAGCAGTCCTTCCGGCTGTTGTTCCAACGAGATGGTGACAACAGGAGAAGAGGATGAGGCGATTGTGGGAACATTGGCAAGGCATTGGCGCGAGCCAGGCAGTCCTTTCGGCTGTTGTTTCAACAAGCTCACTGCGATAGGAGAAAAGGATGAAGTGGGCGTGGGATCAGGGAACATTGCAAGCGTACTTGGACAATGAACTCTCTTCGGAAGAACTCGCATTGTTGGAAGAGTGTCTTCACGAGTCAGAAGAGTGTCGACAGGCATTGGAGCAACTTCAAGAAGAGCAGGACATCGTATGGCCTCAGTTAAAATCACTGCACCCAGAGACTTCCTTTGTCCCGGATCGCGCAGAGATTTACCAACGTTTTGCCGAGGAAGCAGTCTCCTCCTCTCGCGAATTAGACCAGGCGGGACATGGTCGAGGATGGGAAGGAATACAACGATGGATTCGAGGAGTAGCGACAGGCCCATGGGTGTGGGCGATCCCCACGATTCTACTGCTCCTATGGGTGCCCAAACTGTGGAATTCAAACACCCAGCAAACCGATGACGACATACAAAGCAAGTTTCAGAAAGTACCAGGCCGACTTATCGTCAAAGGAGTCAAGCTACAGATGCTCCATTCCCTGCGTCGTGGACCCAAAACGTTTGCTCCCACACTTGTCACAAGAGACGGAACAGTGCTTCGAAAAGGTGACCTCATCCAATTTTCATACACTATTCCCTGGTCAGCTTCCATAGTGATTGGAGGTATCAATGAAAAGGGAGAGTTGTTTCCTCTGGTTGTCACCAAAGGGGGTCGAAGCGTGGCTGTGCCTGCTGGAGCAGGAACCTTTCCTCGAAACGAATCGTTCAAACTGGATCACTATGTGGGTAAAGAATTGTACTTTATCTTGATTCGGTCTCGTCCTTTTTCCTGGCGCGACGCTAAGAAAAAAATATACACTCAATGGCTGCAGCACAACAAAAGCTTAAATAAGAAATTTACGGTCTCCAAACCTTGGGAACTCCGCACTATT
>JALTMC010000561.1 GCA_027005175.1 Myxococcales bacterium | reverse complement strand
CCTGATACAATTTGCTGTCATGATGGGAGCCACGTCGCTCTTGTATTCCGTGGCGGGGAGAGCTTTTCCAAAGCGCACAAGTATGGCTCCGTCGGAGAGCCACAATGCCCCATCACTCGTGCTGTTGGCTGCTTTGATGGCTTGCAGCTTGGTGGGGCGAGGGAGTGTACGTGCGACACCTTCGGAGAGTCGGTATAGATCGCCAGTTGTCAAGGCCCAGGTGTGTTCCGGTTTGCGTTGAAACAGGAGTTGGGTGATCTTGAGAGTCTCTTTGTCGTCCTTATCTGGTTTGAGGCGGAAGGGCCACCACGCCGCTTCGTTTCCAGAGAGGCTTTTTCGCAGCAAGAGTTGGTTGTCACGGCCAAGGCCCCAGAAGTCGAGCTTCTTAGCATCCTCAAACGAAGTAAGAGCAGTGAGGGTAACATTTTCCTTGCCAAAAGAGCGCAATGCCCAGCTGCCTGCTTGCTCCTCCAATGCGTGATATTCACCCTGTGTATCAACAATCACGAGGAGTTTCTTCGACGGTGCGGACCACATCGCTTTGACTCCTTTTATTTGTGAAAAGGGGCGTAGTTGCTCTTTTTCAAGTAGCCACAACGATTGTTGAGTCCCAATCCAGAAAGACTCGGAACTCCGCTCAGCCAGGGCTGTGATCTCTGAGCCATCCAGGTTTTTGGCAAAGTTTGTGGGGGCAAGGGTCTTGCCATCCCAAAGGTAAAGCTGCTTGCTTTGGGCTACCACAACAGTGGAGGTCTTCCAGGCTACCAGACCCACGACGCTCTTTTTGTCGATTTGAGTAATCTTGCTCTTCTCTACCAAGTAGAGCCCTGTCTTTCCCCCAAAAAGGGTGTTCAAACCAGCGTGGAGTACAAAGTGGAGCTTTGTCTCATTGGTTGCGCTCTTCGGCATTGCCCACTCGGTCTTCTCCAAGCCAATTGGCGCAAAGCTTTCGGGCGTTAAAACCGCAGGTTTAACGATGGTCTCAGGGGGAGATTTTTCCTGGGTTGACTCTTCGGGAGAGGCTGCGTCGTTTGTGCCTTCGCCCAAGGGGGTCTCACGGGTGGTCTCGTCAGCATTTTTCCGGTCTGTTCGCTCTGTGTCGGGAGACGTCGAGTCGATGCTTCCACCATCTTTTCTCGTTTGGTCCGTTGGGGAGCCATCTCCCTGTTTGGGCATTGGGGCACACGACCAGTTCTGCCACACCCCAAGTAGGAAAAGCAGGCTGACCAGTCCACAAGAGTGACGTAATCTACGCAATCTTCGATCCTATCGTTGTTATATCTTTTGTCTTATCGCGATTCAAACAAGGTCGTCATCGGTGATTCAAGTGAGATGTTCGATCGTTATCGAACGGAGCCTTGCTTCCCCTCGAAGGTCTGAACTCCACGCTTGTCTATTGAGTTAGCATACCACCGAAACTTCAGACACGTAAAGAGCTTTTTGGGTTTACAGGAAATCAAAGAAAGTTTTTTTCCGTCACGCACTTCTATTAAAAATTCAAGAAACTGCAAGAGGTGTCCGTCCTAAGGGGGTGAAGGTTTGCTATGGATTTGTCTTGTATTCTGTCGAGTCAGGATGGCGAGAGGTGGAGATGGTTACTTACATCATTATAGGATTCTCGGTGCTTCTGGTTGGCCTGATAGGGGTGACCTATTGGCAACTGCGCCCCGAGAAGCCGGATGAAGAATTAATAGAGGTTGAGCCTGAATACTTGCAAGACGTTCGTGCTCTTGCAGAGGCTGAGAAATTTAAAGAAGCCGCTGAACTTCAGCTTCATCATGGCAACCAGCAAGAAGCATTCAACTTGTTTATGCGTGGAAAATGTCATAGTGAAGCCTCTGCTTTGGCAGAGACTTTAGAGTGGACCGATAAGGCCGCTTGGCATGCAGAACAAGCAAACGAGTTTGATCGTGCTGCTCGGATGTATGAGAAGTGTGGCAAACTCAAAAGGGCGGGACAGATGTTTGCTCAAGCAGGTCAGTTGGAGGAAGCCTGCACTATGTTTGAGAGATTGCCAGGTGGTCTTCCAAGTGATCTCCCCGGAATCTGGGAGCAGGCTCTTATCCATTTGCTTGGCTCTCTGCCTGCACCACCCGAAAAACTCTCTCCCACCACAGAGTATCAAATTGAAAAGCTGGCCAATCTGGCGGCAGATTCATTCCGGGAAGCCGGTGATATCGAACGATCTTATCATATTCACAATCTGGTGGAAAAAGAGCTACAAGCTCGTAAGCGTGCCGAACACAAAATCGCAGGAGGTGGAGCGAC
Source organism: Myxococcales bacterium (assembly GCA_027005175.1). Taxonomy (GTDB): domain Bacteria; phylum Myxococcota_C; class UBA6777; order UBA6777; family UBA6777; genus M3003. The sequence continues at coordinate 1,608 of JALTMC010000561.1, read as the reverse complement.
ATCTCGACCAAACCATGCTCTTGAGCCAGGAGTTGCGAACCCCAACGCACTGTTTCCTCAGCAACAACCGATGATGCTACAACAACCGATGATGCCACAGCAACCGATGATGCCACAGCAACCGGCTGCTTCAGGGGGATCGATTCTGGGTCCAGTGCTCTCTCCCCAACCTGGTATCATGCCCATGGCAGGACATGCAACTCCTTTAGCTCATGGCATAGCTGGTACAGGGCAGCATTCTGTTTTGACGACACCGTCAACGGGGCAGCATTCCGTTTTGACGACACCGTCTACGATGTCTCCGATTGTTGTGATGCAAGGAGGTCATCCTTCTGCCAGCCCGATCATGATGGTACAGGGGGGTGGTATGTTGTCAAATGGTGGCTCTCCGATGGATGACCACGTTCATGAAGTGATGGGTGTTCATGAGTCTCAGTTGACAGGCTCTTCTACACCGATGGTTGCGGCTGCTCCGATGGTTTATGTTGTTGATGCATATACGCAGGTTCCCCAGGCTGTGCGTCAAAGCAGTGAGCGTTATACATTGGGGCCTAAGATCGCCACAGGTGGTATGGCTGTTGTTTACGAGGCCATGGATAACAAAGAAAATCGCAAGGTTGCGATCAAGTTTCTTCCTCCGAGCTTAAGTGCGTCTGACCAGGCTCTTGAAATGTTTGCGCGAGAGGCCAAGATCGCATCTGCTTTGGAGCACCCCAACATTGTAGCGGTCTATGACTACGGTGTTTTGGATAGTTGTCCCTACATCTGTATGGAGCTTCTTGATGGCATCACCTTGCAAGAGTTGATGCAGCGTCGATGGACACAAGGTCTACCATTGGAAGATGTGTTTGCGATCGCTGATGAACTTCTTGCTGCTCTGGATTATGCTCATAGTCACAATCTGGTTCACCGCGACATCAAACCATCGAATATCATGTGTACTCGTGAGGGAGTCATCAAGCTGATGGACTTTGGTGTGGCTCGTCAGATGGATACGACGGGAAGTGTTACTGTTGCTGGTACACCTTCTTATATGTCTCCAGAGCAGGTTCGTGGACGCGGTCTGGACCACCGCACCGATCTCTTCTCTTTTGGTGTCACACTCTATTTGTTGCTCACAGGTGAGATGCCGTTTGAAGGCTTTATGCGTGAGGCTACCCCACCATCACCTGGAGAATTTCGAGCCATGCCAGTTGCTTTGGCTCAGGCGGTGATGTGGTGTATGTCGTTTCTTGCGGAAGATCGACCAGAATCAGCGGCCCGTTTGCAGGATATTTTGCAGCGCATCTATCTTGATGTTCACGATGAATGGCTCGCTGAACTACCTGCGGCTTCCCAACAGGATACCTTCTCTGCCAATACTCCTGTTCCTGCAAACTCCACTGCGTTTCTCGATGGATTGGGCTCTTTGGAGATCGAAACACCCTGGGATGGTCATGACTCGGTCCCTGAGTTGGAGTCTGTAAGTTACGAGGTCAATCCTTCCAATGACAATGTTGAGTCAGGTCACAATCAGGTTGATCCCGCCTCTGGTTGGCTAGAGATGCTCTCGCAATTCGAAGAGAATGCGAGCACAGGTGATCGTCCTCCCGAAGCCCCTTCTTCTTT
>JALTMC010000560.1:11842-14149 GCA_027005175.1 Myxococcales bacterium | reverse complement strand
CTCCAATCATTGGGATAAAGCTCCAGGTACTTTTGGGTGAGGTGCCCATTGCAATGGCTGAACCGATCGTCGCGCCTCCCAGGAGCAAAGCCAAGGTCAAATGACGTGCGATCGTAGCAACTGTTTGGATCTCTTTGCTTAAGTCAAGACCTCGCAATTCAACCTTCATCGAGCCGCGTTGGGCTTGTTTGAGTAAAGCTTCGACTGCATCATCCACGAGAGGCCCAAGTAGCTGGACACGTCGGAGTCGATCTTGCATGAAGGCTTTCATGGTGTCGGGATGGGTGTGATGCTCGATCATTAGTTCTGCGACAATGTGGCTGACCTCTGCAAAGGTCAGCTTGGGGTTCAGGGCAACCACCACTTCGAGCATCTGCATTAAAGCCTTCAACGCCATCACCATGCCGCTCGGCAGTTGAACTCCATGCTCTCGCAAGAGCTGCAGCAACACGGTAAAGAATTTTCCTGCACCGACCTCAGAGAGAGGAGGGTCGAGAACTGCACCGAGAAGTCGTTCGAGTTCATGGCTCAAGGAGCGATATCCGATGTCACTCCCTGAGGAGCCTAAACTTATACACACTTTGGCCAGTGCAGGAGCGTCTCGCTGGTAGATGGAAAGCATCAACTGCACTAACTCCCGGCGCTCTGACTTATCCAGGATGCCCATCATACCTGTGTCCAAGAAGATCATCTCCTTGGTTTCGAGATCGATGCTGATGTTGCCAGGGTGAGGATCGGCATGAAAGAATCCATCGATTAATATCTGCTGGGCCATGCATCGGGCAAACTCTTGGGATAGCTTGATACTGTCGATATTGGCGTCTGCAAGCTTTTCCTTGTCTGTGGGTTTTACTCCTGTGATGAACTCCATGGTCAAGATGCGATCACTAGAAAAATCCCAAAAGATCGTTGCTGTTCTCAGATCAGAAAATCCACTGAGATTTTTAGATAAACGCTCGGTATTGCGGCCCTCATGACGATAACTCAACTCTTCCATCAAGCTTGTCGCAAACTCATTCACCGCTTTGACGGCTCCAAAGTCTCGTGCGGTTTGACTTGTTCTCTCCAGCATCTGGGCGGACTGGTACATGATGGTCAGGTCTTCTTCGATCTGAGGCCTGATGTTTGGACGTTGTACTTTGACTGCAACAGGCGTCCCATCTGGGAGAGTGGCGCGATGGACTTGTCCTATCGAAGCAGCCGCCAGGGCTTCTAGCTCAAAGGAGCCATACCTCTTCTCTGGTGCTTCCCCCAATGACTCCGTAACTACCGCCTCTACCTCTTCTGGCCCCACAGCGGGAACGCTGCTCTGAAGAAGGCTCAACTCTTCCACCCACTCCTCTGGTAAACTGCTACTCTGACTGGCTGCCATCTGTCCAAACTTGACAAAGGTCGGTCCCAACTCTTGAAGCAAAAGACGAGCCCTCTCCGGAGCACTCTTTGTCTCTAGGTCTGACTTCTCCTTCCCAAACTTCTCCATCAACCATTTGTGAGCTTTCTGGGCACTCTCTTGCTCAATGAGTTCTTCAAACCCATAACGAATCAACATTCCCAGGATCTCGTTCAGACGCACTGCTGTCGATAAACTTCGCTTGTATCTTGCCATGGTCTCTCTTGTTTGCTCTCTAGAGTGGAATGAAAAAAGCTATACCTCTCCGTATGACAAGACATTCTCACCACCGGAGAAGGAGAGCCATCTTACAGAATATTCTTGATTGATGGAAGATAACTCTCCAACTTGATCGAGTGCAAGAAATTTCTTGATCTAAATCAAGTCATTCTCGGGCTGTTACCTCCATCATACCAAGTGATGTGGGAAGTGTTGCTGTACTTCTCTCTGCGCTCCCCACAATACATTTCTACAAGGGTCCGAGCTGGGACCTTACTGCTTGAGCGGCATATCGATCCATCATTTGTGTTCTGTAGGGACCACGGGTGAAGTCTTCCAAGCAAGGGTGTTCTCGTTTGAGGTCTTTCACTCGCAATTTCAGGTTTTTGTCCTTTGATTTCAGGTTTTTGTCCTTTGATTTCAGGTTTTTGTCCTTTGATTTCAGGTTTTCGTCCTTTTTTATGTACCCAATACCATGTTTGGTGTTTGCGACTGTCCTTATGGATGTGTCTTAGGAACATTTCTTTTTCAAACCAATGAGGTTAATCCATGTCTGAGAACCACAACCCTTTGGGTCTTCAAGGAATTGAGTTTGTTGAGTTTGCGCGCCCATCTCCCCAAGAGATGCATGAAACCTTTTTGGCTTTTGGTTTTTCCCGGTTAAATCACCACTTCCCCTAATACATCGCTTCTTACCA
>JALTMC010000560.1:0-11832 GCA_027005175.1 Myxococcales bacterium | reverse complement strand
GGATGATACCATCAAAAGTGTCGTTGCACCCGCCATTTACGGCATCGGTCGAAGCTTGATTTATTTTATTGAGAATGGGAAAGAAGGTGCCTCCCCGTACGAGGCTGAATTTCTTCCCGCCGAATCTCCTGAACTTGTGGAGGATAAGGGATTTCTCTCCATCGACCACCTGACCAACAATGTCTACAAAGGTACGATGGAGACCTGGGCAAACTTTTACAAGGATATCTTTGGATTCACTGAGGTTCGAACCTTTGATATCAAGGGACGCAAAACAGGCTTGCAATCCTATGCGTTGCAGTCTCCCTGCAAGACCTTTTGTATTCCCATCAACGAAGGCACAGAGGAGCGGTCTCAAATCGAAGAGTACCTGCGTGATTATCGAGGACCAGGCATTCAACACCTGGCTTTTCTTACCCACGACCTTCTCACAACGCTTGACAAGCTTGAAGGTAGCGGTATCGAAACTCTTGATATTCACCCGGATTATTATGAGGAGGCATTTCAGCGTGTACCTCAAGTCACAGAAGACAAAGATCATATCCGCCGTCACCAGGTGCTGATCGACGGTGATAAAGATGGATACCTCCTCCAGATCTTTACGAAGAACTTGTTTGGTCCCATCTTTATCGAGTTTATCCAACGTAAAAATCACAACTCCTTTGGAGAGGGAAATTTTCAGGCACTGTTTGAGTCCATCGAGAGAGACCAGGAACGCCGTGGAGTACTGTAGTTTTTGGACCTCTCAGGAATACCGCAGAGTACTGTAGTTTTCGGACCTCTCAGGAACGCCGTGGAGTACTGTAGTTCTCGGACCACCCCGGGATGCAGTGGGGGCTGTAATTTTCGGACCTCTCAGGAATACCGCAGAGTACTGTAGTTATCGAACCTTTTCGGAGAGAGACAATCATGACGATGATACCTACCTTTGAGCAGCGCAAGGGCGTGAATGTTACAACCACAGCAAACTCTGCGATCTCTGTGGACCGTGACCAGCGAGCGATTGTTGAGTTGGACCCCGACCATCCAGGGTTTCGTGACGCAGAGTATCGGGCACGACGCAACCAAATTGCCCAAATCGCGATCGAGTATACCCCGGGTGCTACTGTTCCAGATGCTCCCTATACAGAGGCTGAACATGAGGCGTGGCGAGAAGTCTGGCGTCACTTGGGTCCTGCACATGAACGGCATGCCTGCCGTCCGTGCTTGGAGGCTTCGGCCCGCCTAGATCTGCCTCGTGACCGTCTACCACAACTGCGAGAAGTCTCTGCCAAACTCGAAGAACTCAGTGGATTTCGCCTGGAGCCTGCGGGTGGTTTGGTTGACCCCAAAGTCTTTTTATCGACTCTTGGGGGCGGTGTGTTTATGGCGACACAATACATTCGCCATCCCTCCACTCCTCTCTACACTCCTGAGCCTGATGTTGTGCATGAACTGATCGGTCATGCCACAACATTAAGCTGTCCTGAAATTGCCGACATTAATCGTATGATTGGTGCTGTGGCTGGTCGTATCGACTCTGCCGAAGAACTCGAACGACTGGGGCGAATCTACTGGTTCACTGTGGAGTTTGGTGTGCTTCGCGAAGCGGGAGAGCCCAAAGCGTATGGAGCAGGTCTTCTGTCCTCTGCCGGTGAACTCGAGCAACTTCCCCAAACTGAGCTACGACCCTTTGATTTTGACGTCATTGAAAGCCAAACCTACGACGTCACTCAATACCAACCCTTTCTGTATTGTGCAGACTCCTTCGATGACTTATGCCGCTTAATGTACAACCGGCTCAACCAATGGTAATATCGAACTTGAGTCGGGTTGCGATGGTAATATCGAACTCGAGTTGGGTTGCATGGGTTGGAGTCTTTTGTGTTGTTAGAATTGGATACTTGGATCTTAACGGGTCCATCAGAGCAGGCGTTTGAAGCCATTTGTGGCTGTGTGGAGCAAATCCTGTATCCGGAAGAGCAGAGAGCAGCCTTAGAGTTGTTGCAACGCAAGTTGAGAGGTTGGCCTGCTCATTGTTGTCGATTTCGTCGTATTCATCGGACACATCCGGCGTGGCCTTTGGTTCGGAGTCTGTCGCTTCGGTTGGATGAATGGCCTTGGGCTGACGAGGGATATCCGCAAGAGTTGTATGAGGACGCTTGTGAGGATGGGAGCTTTGACAAAGAACTCTTCTGTGATTTGATGTATGAACCGGAGTCTGCGGATCTTGTGTTGCAAGCGATACAAGGGATTGTCAGCCTTCATCATATCACAGACCTTGCTTTGGTGGGTGTGGAGGATATGTGCTTGCCGATGTCTTGGCTTGCCACAATGCCTCAGCTTTGCTCTTTGTCATTAACGAATTTTTATCTTACAGAGCCATTTCCAGAAATACCATCTCTCCAGCGTTTGCAATTGCAAGATAGTACGGTGGATGAGTCTGTAGTGTCTCTCGTACAAAACCAGACCTCTTTGGAGGAGCTGGTCTTGGGAGCGGATTCTTCTCTGGGACTGGTGTTGACTGTCGGTGCTCTTTCCAACCTACGGAAATTAACCGTTCACCGGGTTCGTCCCTTCGGTTGGGAGACCTTGGAAGGTCTTGAGGAGTTCGTGTGGTGGCATGTTCCACCCCATCGTGAGGTCTGGATGGATGAGGCGTCACTGGCAGAGTTGAAACAGTTGAAGAAGCTTACCTGGGTGGGACCCGGTTTAACACCTCACCTAGAGGGACTGCGTTTGCTCAAATCTGTCACGCACCTTACACTCGCCTCGATGAATCTCGACTCGCTCGATGCGTTGGTTGACTTGCCTCTCTTGGAATACCTGGATCTCTCGGGTGCAACATTCACGAATGCCCTTCTTGGTTTGCCTGGAACAGCATCAGAAGTACTGCAGGAGAAGGAGGCTGTGCTCACAACCCGTGATGAGGTGCAACTCTTTCAAGCGATGCTGTTACAAGCTTCCAAGAAACGACGTCGGAGGTAGCCGCTCTTCTTGACGGTTGGCTTTGGATTGTCTATGGAAGAATCGTAACTTGTTGTATCTCTCCCAAGGGAGGATTTCATTTTTATGAAGAAATGTAGTGGGAATCCATGATTCATCTTGTGAATGTTTCAGTGCAGTACGGCTCACAAATCCTGTTTGCCGATGCCAACTTTCAGATCTTGCCAAACAGTCGAGTGGGTTTGGTTGGTCCTAATGGTGCAGGAAAAAGTACGATCTTTCGTCTGATTGTTGGTGAGGAAACACCCGATAGTGGTGACATCAACATGAGCAAGCAAACTGTTGTAGGTTACTTCTCCCAAAACGTGGGGGATATGTCGGGACGTTCTGCTTTGGAAGAGGTGATGGCTGTTTTGGAGGATGTGATGCAGCTTGGCAAAGACATCACTGCGATGGAAGCTGCCATGTCGGAGCCGATGGATGATGATGCCATGACCAAGCTCTTGGAGCGTTATGGTGATGCCATGGATAAATTCGAGAACAAGGGTGGCTATGACCTGGAGTCTCGTGCGCAAACCATCCTGACGGGTCTGGGAATTGGCCCCAGCGATTACCATCGGCCTGTGGAGTCCTTTAGTGGGGGATGGAAGATGCGGATCGCTCTGGCACGTATCCTGGTTCTCAACCCAGATGTACTTTTACTGGACGAGCCGACGAACCATCTGGATGTCGAGTCCATCGTCTGGTTGGAGGAGTGGCTCAAGAACGAGTACAAGGGCGCGTTGGCGATGACAAGCCACGACAGGGAGTTTATGAATCGTTCGGTCAAGACGATTGTTGAGGTGGGTAACAAAAAAATAACGAGCTATGGTGGTAACTACGACTTTTATATTAAGGAGCGTGAGATACGCAGAAATAACTTGCTCGCAAGCTATCGACGACAGCAAGATATGTTAGCGAAGGATGAAGCATTTATTGCTCGATTTAAAGCCAGGGTCTCTCACGCAGCGCAAGTCCAATCTCGGATCAAAAAGCTTGAGAAGATCGAACGCATTGAGATCCCACCGGAGCAAAGAGTGGTTAAATTTTCATTTCCAGAGCCACCTCGAAGTGGGGATGAAGTGATTACGATCAAAGAGTTGGGCAAGATCTGGCCTGCTCATGATGGTGAACGTGGTGGGGAGACTTCTGTATTTCAGAATGTCAGCGGCATGATTCGGCGAGGCGAAAAAGTCGCGGTCGTTGGAGTGAACGGTGCTGGTAAGTCCACCTTTCTCAAGATCCTTGCGAAGAAAACAGAGCCTACCCAGGGAAGCATCACCATGGGAGCCAATGTGAATGTCGGCTATTTCAGCCAACATTCGATGGATATACTCAACTCTTCAGAGACCATTTTTGAAACGGTCCAAGATGTGATGCGAGATGCCTCGGTTGGAACCATTCGAAAGATATGTGCAGCTTTTTTATTTTCTGGAGAAGATGCAGACAAAAAGATATCCGTTCTTTCGGGAGGTGAAAAAAGTAGAGTCGCGCTTGCAACCCTTCTGGCCAGGCCACTCAACTTGTTAATCCTCGACGAGCCGACAAACCACCTGGATATCCGGTCAAGAGAGGTGCTTTTGGAGGCTCTTGTTGAGTTCAAAGGAACGGTTGTTATCGTGAGTCATGACCGTCACTTCCTACGCGCTCTCGCCAGTCGGGTGTTTGAAATCGATAAACATGAAATGCAGATCTTTGAAGGCAACTACGAATACTACCTGGAGAAAACCCATCACCTCGATCCTCTTGCTCCCAGATATGCAACTTAACATCCCCCATCCCATCATAGGTTCGGTCGTTGTTTATACGCCGCAGGTATCAGTGCTCTTGGATAGCGATTTCATAACTTGAATATTTCAACTTGCGGATGCAAGTATCTCCAGGTTTCTCTCTACCCGATTTGTCCCACTTCTTTGGTTGCTGCTTCGAATGATGGAGTTCGTGGAGCTTCATTTTTAGGGGCGGGTTTTTTTGGCGATCTTCCAGTCAGCTTTGTGGAAGGTGGGGTTTTTCCCTTGTGTGCCGGAGTGGATGTAGCTATCGGCAGTTTCCTGGCTGAAGGAGGTCATGCGAGGGGTAAAGTCTCCTGTGACAGTGATGCCTTTGGGTAAGGGGCGTTTGGCACCAACAACCATAGCATCTATCACATTGGCACCGTTGTTTTCACTGCATTGCCCGAAACATAACATGGCCGCGAAGTTGGAGAAGCGGGTATAAGGAATACTGCCAGGGTTGAGTTCACCTGTTTTGCTGGAGAACTCGACCAGATAGACAGAAGCTCCGGCTTTGAGAGTGAAGCTTGGGATGGTGTAATTGATGTCTGGTGTTGTGTTGAAGGACGTGCTGCCATTCATACGCAAGACAAGGCCACCAAGGTTGGTGTCTGTTGTCCCTCGGTTCTTGAGCACAACGTAATCGGGAGCACCAACATTGATCTCAGAGATAATGATGTTTTTGGGAGTCTCCGTGCATTTTCCGGCAAAGCAGATGTCACCTGTTTTGCACACCGTTCCGCATGTTCCACAGTTTTTTGGATCGTTATCCGACTGGGTGCAGCTCCTGCTACAAACGGTAAATCCCTTTTGGGGGCAGAGTACACTGACAGGCTTGGGATACTTGGCTACAAAGGCATCGCTGCCTCCGTTCATGACAAGTTTGATCTCGCCAAAATGGAGAATACCTGTTCCAGAGCCAGCGATAAGGATATTGTCTTTGCTATCGATCGCGAGGTCATAGGCACGAACGGTGGAGCGACCTCCTGTCTGAATGGCGCCGATGATCGTTCCTTGTTTGTCTACCTGCATAAGGAACATTTGGGAGTTAAAACCGGAGGCCTGGAGCTTTGTTTTGCCAAAGGTTCCTTCCTTATGAAAGTAGCCTGTGGCATAGACATTGCCAGCTTTGTCGAAGCCGACACCATGGCCATAATCTGTGCTTGGGCCGCCTGCGCTCACAGCCCAAGTCCACCGACCTGTTTTGTCGAGCTGAGCGACAAAGATCTCTGTATTGCTCTTTCCTTGGAGTGTCGTTGTGCCAAAGGTTGCGCCTGTGCTGTTCAAGTAGGTGCGTCCTGTGACCGCAACGTTTCCGTTGTTGTCTGTGGCGATTCCCAAGCCGTAGTCTGCTGAGGCCCCTCCAGCCGAGGAGGCCCATTGCAATACTCCTGCGCTGTTGTATTTGGCGACAAAGACATCGGAACTTCCTCGGGAAGAGAGTGTCGTTGTTCCCCAAGTGATCGATTGGTAGAATCGACCTGTGACATAGATATTGTTTGCCTTGTCGATGGCGATCCCTTCGCCTTCTTCTGTAGAGGGGCTGCCTGTACTTCCCGCCCATACGACGGTTCCGTCTTTGTCCCACTTGGCGACAAAGATATCACCTCCTCCTTTGGAGGTGAGGGTGACGGAGCCCAATTTAATGGTGGAGTAAAAGCGTCCTGTCACATAGGAGTTTCCGAGAGGATCGACAGCGATACTGTAGCCATAGTCTGAAGAGGAACTGCCGTAATTCTTTGCCCAGAGCCATACCCCGCTGGAGCTTAGCTTTGCCACAAAGATATCACCTCCGCCGGCAGTGGTTAACTTTGTGCTGCCAAAGGTGGCGGTGCCTTGAATCGAACCCGTGACATAGGCATTCCCGGCGTTGTCAACAGCGATAGCATAGCCCGAGTCTGGGGTGATCCCACCTGCATGCTTTGCCCAGAGGACCTTGCCATTCGGTGTCATCTTTACAACGAGGATATCGTCTCCGCCGTTTGAATTTAGGATCGTCTTGCCCAGGCTTAGTGCGGTATGAAAGCGTCCTACCGCATAGATATTGTCTTTGCTATCAACGGTAACTCCCTCGAAATAGTCCGAGTTAAAGGCTCCCACATGGATGGCCCAAGAGGCGCAGTCTCGGCAGACTTTGCAACGTCCTTGTAGGCAGATCTCCTCTGTCTTGCATAGGGTGCCACATTGGCCACAGTTGGCGACATCCTGAGAGAGTGTGGCACATTTTCCACCACAGACTGTTTCCTCGGCGAGGCAACGAACGGTAGACACACACTTGCCACCTAGACAGCCCTCTCCCGGTTTACAGGTGGTTTGACAGACACCGCAATTCTTCGTATCTGTTTGCAGGTTGACGCATGCACCTTTGCAGTTGGTAAAACCTGTTTGGCAGAATAACTCGCATTTTCCACTTTGACAGACCTCACCTTTTTGACAAGCCGATGATTGTTTTGCGGTACTGCATGCTCCACAATGAGCTTGGTTGGATTGTGTATCGATACATTTTCCGCTGCAGTTCGTGAGATTCTTGGGGCAAGACAGTTCGCATTGACCGGAAGTACAGATCTGTCCTGCTTCACAGGCGGTGTCGCACTTGCCGCAATGCTTGCGACTGACCTGTGTGTTAATACATGCTCCTTTGCAGACCTTGTATCCTTTGCCACAACTCAGCTCACACTTGCCGGACTGGCAACGTTGCCCTGCATCGCACTTTACCCCACAAGCACCACAGTTGGTGCTGTCGCTTTTTGGGTTGACACAAACACCACTGCAGTTGGTGAGGTCTGCTTGGCAGCTCTCTGTACACTTCCCTGTGTTGCAAACCTGGCCCTGTTTGCATTTGTTGTTGCAAGTACCGCAATGATCGCGGTTGGCACTTGTGTCTATGCAAGAGTTGGCGCACACTGTTTGTGACTTCGGGCAAGAGAGTTCACACTTTCCTGTGTTGCAGGTCTCGCCTTGGGCACAGACTGTCCCGCATTTGCCACAGTGACTTGTGCTGGTTTGAATATTTACACAGGAGCCGTTACAAGCGATCTGTTTGGCGGGACAGGAGATTGTGCAGACGCCATTCTGACAGAGTTCGCCAGCTTTGCATACTCTGTTGCATCTTCCGCAGTGTGTTGTGTCGAGCTTTGTGTTGGCACACCGGCCTTCACACAAGGTTAGACCTTCCTGGCAACTGGTTGAACATTTGCCGAGGCTGCAAACCTCACCAGCTCTACAGGCTGTACCACAAGCTCCGCAGTGTTTTCGGTTGATGTCTGTGTTGACACATGTGGATGTCTGCTTTGTCTCTCCACACTTCCTTTGACCGATGGGGCATTCAGGCCCACAACCCACAAATGAGCATACCAACAACCCTAACAATAGGTTGAGACTTAACCAACGCAATATCATACGAACAATCTCCTTCTACCTTGTATCAAAACTCAAACTGTACTGACGCAGTGTAGCATTCTTTCGAATGCTTTGAGGTGAGATGAGCATAGCACACAACACATTGAATCTTTGTGCTCATGTGTTTTGCTTGTGTTATACTGCTTTGGCGCATAGGTAAGATGTGCTTTCCTATAAGTACAGTAAGCGATTTTTCATGGTTTGAGGGGAACTGCTCATGTGGCGAATTGTAAGAGTGATGGTTGTCTTTTTGAGTGTGGGGCTGTGGGTTTCTTGTAGCTCACCTCAGCCCACACAGGATGGAAAGATCAAGGCGGATGGTGTTGTATCCGACGGTGGAATATCAGCTCTCCCTGACAAGCAGACAGAGCCTCCTCTGGCAAAGCTCTATGATGGTTCTTTGGCTGATCTGGTGAATCCCTTTCTTGGGACAGGCGGTATTGGATTTGGTGTGGGGAGCGTATATCCTGGGGCAACGGCTCCGTTTGGTATGGTGAAGATCAGCCCTGATACTGCGAGTCAGGAGCGTGGGTTAGGGTTTCAGCACTGTGCGGGCTATTTTTACGATGATACGGAGATCTTTGGATTTAGTCATATTCATGTCTATGGCACAGGAGTTCCCGACTATGGCAACTTGCTGGTGATGCCTGTCACGGGGCCCATCACCCCAGAGCGTATTCAAGAGAAAGGGTATCGTTCAAAGTTCCGTCATTCCACAGAAAAGGCTAGCCCCGGTTATTATACAGTGGAGTTGGATCGCTGGAAGGTTAAAGCAGAGCTTACTGCGACCACGCGCACTGCACATCATCGATATACTTATTCCGATGGAGTTAAGGAGAGGCAACTTCTGCTTCGTCTGGATCACGCTTTGCCCGGGGGAAAGGTGGCTGATGCTGAAGTGATTGTCAAAAGTGACAAAGAGGTGGAAGGATGGCTTCATTCCAAAGGTGCCATCTCCAATCGCTTTGGCGGATTTAAGCTATACTTTGTGTTGCGAAGCCGAGAGTCCTTTCAGGCAGGGACGTGGAAAAATAAAAAGATCTATCCGAAAGAAAAGAAGCAAACCGGCGCATCGATCGGAGCTTGGCTAACCTTTGGACCTGGCAAAAAACCGGTAGAGATTCAGGTGGGCCTCTCGTTTGTGAGTGTTGAGGGAGCGCGTCGCAACTTGGAGTCTGAGCAGAAAAAATGGGATTTTGAGGCCACCCACAAAGCGACTCGCGATGCCTGGGAGAAGATGCTTTCCGTGGTGAAAGTTGCGGGTGGTACGGAGAGACAGCGACGTATTTTCTACACATCGTTGTATCATTCCCTGCAAATGCCCACGATCTTGATGGATGTGGATGGTAGCTATCGAGGCTTTGACCTCAAGGTTCACAAAGCCAAAGGCTTCATCTATTACAGTGACTTTTCACTGTGGGATACGTATCGCACTCTTCATCCCTTGTTGGTGCTTTTGTATCCGAAGATTCAGCGAGACATGGTTCACTCCTTGCTGGCCATGGCTCGTGAAGGTGGTGAGTTACCACGTTGGCCGTTAGCTACAGGCTATACAAGCACGATGGTTGGAGCCAGTGCTGATATCGTGATCGCAGACTCCTATGTCAAAGGCATTCGTGACTTCCATGTGGAGGAAGCCTACAAGGCCATGCGACGTTTGGCGATGCGCCCACCTCCTCCAGGCTCAAAGTTCGGTGGGCGCGGAGGTATCGAACACTATGTGAAGAAAGGGTATGTCTCGGCTGACCAGGGCTCAGGCTCTGCATCCGTGACCTTGGAGTATGCCTACAACGACTATGCCATTGCCCAACTCGCGAAAGTTTTAGGCAAAGAAGGTGACTACAAGCTGTTTATGAAACGCTCTACCAATTATAAAAATATTTGGGACTCCAAGACAAAGTTTTTTCGCGGAAAGAAGAGCGATGGAACATGGTTGGAAGGTTTCACCGATCAACGCTGGACAAAGGATTATGTCGAAGGTACTGCCTGGCAGTACCTGTGGTTTGTTCCTCATGACACAACGGGACTTGTGGCTCTCTTTGGTGGGAAAGATGAGTTGTTGAAGAAGCTAGATAGGTTCTTTCGGATGACCGAGCTTGAGCACAAACAACCCAACTCTCTGAACCTGCGTGTTTATTATTGGCATAGCAATGAACCCGATATTCACACGGCCACATTGTACCAACAACTGGGACGTCCGGCAGATTCACAGCATTGGATACGTTGGATCATGAAAAATTACTACAAAGATGCTCCTGACGGACTCGCAGGAAATGACGACAGCGGTACGTTGTCGGCCTGGTACGTCTTCAATGCCATGGGCCTCTACCCGATCCCAAGCCAGGATATCTATTTGCTCACCAGTCCTATCTTCACACGTGTTGTCGCTACAGTTAAGGGTCGCACCTTTGAAGTTCGAGCAGATAAAGCGTCGGAGAAAGCCTGGTATGTCAAGTCTGTGTCATTCAACAAAAAGAAACAGACAACACTCTCGGTGAAACATACCGATCTGCTGAAGGGTGGTGGCTTGCTCCATTTTCAAATGACAGAGACCAAGCCTTGAAAAGCTCTGCTCCTTGTCGGGAGGACATTCTCTCAGCCCGGTGATATGTAGCGTTAGGGGGTTCGATGAAAAGGTTTGTTTCAACGGGAGCGCTTGAAGCTACAGATAGCTGGTTTGTTGTGTCTTGAACGGTTGGGGCTTGTGGCTCACGATTAATTTCCCAAGTACTTGGCATTGATCTCTGCGAGCTTTCCTTCCATTTCGAGTTGAATGAGGGCTTTGTTGATGTCTTCGCGCAGATGATTGCGTTTGTCCTTGTTGGTGGGTTTTGTGATGGCGATACCGTATCGTTCTTGGCGGATAGGTTTGTGCAGAACCATCAATGCGCTTCCGAGTTTTTTGTTTTCTACGAGGTGCGATTGGAGGACAGGTGTGTCATGGACGAATGCATCAATTTTGCGGTCTTTGAGGGCTTGTAGACCAGCCCTGATAGAGGCGAACTCGATGGCCGTTACTCCATATTTCTTTTTGAGAATGCTGATGGGGCTTTCCCCTTTTTTGGCTCCGACACGAACACGAGGTAGATCTTCGGGACCGTGCACGGCAGAGGTGAGCTGTTGTGTTGTGAGGGACGAAGCGATCGCTCCTGTTAAACCTGAAATCATAATGATACTGGCAAACATCCAGAAGAGACCGATGAGTCGGCCAAAGAGCGAGCGCGGTGATTTGTCGCCATAGCCAACCGTTGTCATGGTCACTGCAGACCACCAAAAGCCTTCCCAGATGCCTTTTGCTCCTTCGGGGAACTCTTCTGTATTGTGCTTTCGTTCAAAGAACCAGATCAACAAACCAATGATAGCTAAAATACCAATGAGAATACCGAGAGCACGAAGAAACTTAAGAGAAAAGAATTGCTTGAGCATCCCAAATGTGCTGGCATTTCCCTTGCGTGCTGCAATACCTAAGGATGACTTAAAGTGAGTGTCTGAGAAGTCCACAAGTTGGGTCCGAGATGGCTTTACGGTAATGGCCGCGATTCCAACGTTATAGACTCCTTTACTCACTCCTGCGACCAGCTTTCCTGTATTGGCAGCTTGTTTCCATACAAATTTACGATCAAGCTTTTTAGCGATTTGCTGCCATAGATCGATACTGATTCCCGTCCATTTTCCTTTTGCATCTTTGTAAGCAAAG
>JALTMC010000559.1 GCA_027005175.1 Myxococcales bacterium | reverse complement strand
AAACAAAAAAAGCCACTCCCAAACAGTCGCTTCTTCATCAAGCTTTCTAGGACTTACCAGCGCTTATTTCCTCCAAAACCACCTCTGCCACCTCCACCGCCGCCACCGCGGGGAGCTCTCTCACGAGCTTCATTGACGTTGAGGGTACGACCATCAAGCTCTGTGCCGTTCATTCCATCAATGGCTTTGTTTGCATCACCTTCATCAACAAAGGTAACAAAGCCAAAACCACGAGAACGACCGGTTTCGCGATCGGTGATGATCTTGGCTTCCTCCAACTGGCCAAACTCTTCAAACGTGCTGTAGAGTACATCTTCGCTCGTGCCCCAGCTGAGGCCACCAACATACAATTTTTTGCCCATTGATTCAGAAACTCCATACTAGCATTGCATTTTGTTGTAGCAATGCAACTTAAACAGGCACAAACGCAGAAGCAGTTCATTTTTACGGGATGTACAAGACAAGACGCGCGAGAAATGAGTGGGTTCTTCATTTGTGGGTAACCACAGTGGTTACCAAGGGAGCAAATCTTCATATCTCTCCCTTGTGTTGTGAGATTAGTGAACAGCCTGTGTGTTGTCAAGACCCCAAAGCATCTTATATCGAAATTTTCCTGGCATATGACTGATCACCGATCCGAGAAGAAGAGTTAAGTTAAGGGAATAGAAGGCCAAAGAGGGCTTCCAGGCAGCAACAAGGAGTCCGCTCAGTTTGAGCAAGATGCCCCAAAACATCATCGACCGAAGATAAGGGTAGCCATAACGCCAAAGATCGTCACTCATAATGGCCATGCCTGTCCCTGCGGCAACTCCCCAAGCAGCATCCAAATTCGTTTGAACTCCAAGCATGACCGCACCATAGAGAATACTAGCAGCACCAATATGAATGGTCCTGAGTCCTATCCGTACCGCTCTCTCCCCAGGAAAACTGCGTCTCGATTTCATCGTTGGATCGCTCCTTTTGCGAAAATCAGAACGTTGCGATGGCTCAAACTCTAAGAATCAGAACTTTACCATGGCTCAAACTCTGAGAATCAGAACGTTGCGATGGCTCAAACTCTTCCTGGTCATCGCTCAATGGTAGCCAAGTGATTCGAGTCATGACTTTCTTCGAGAAGAAAGAGCAGCTTTGAACTTTCAACTTTAAACTTTCAACTTTGAACTTTCAACTTTGAACTTTCCACCGATTTTGCTAAAGTAAGTGAGATAACGTTCTCCACGACGCAACGAACTGCGAAAGTAAGTGAGATAACGTTCTCCACGACGCAACGAACTGCGAAAGTAAGTGAGATAACGTTCTCCACGATGCAACGAGCCAATCGAAGTTGTTGCAATCATCTGGTAACATCTCTCGTTGTTCGCCACAATGCTCATGTCACTCTCCTATAGACTCTCCTATAGAGTTAGGAAGGCAAGTAAACGATGCAAGCCCCATTGGTGCTGAATCATCCTACAGCACAGCAATATTTTGATCGATTGCAGCAAGCCCTCAACGAACAACCAGATGGTTCGTGGTTTGGACGCCAAGAGCACCAGCAAGCCTGCCATCAACTCTACGCCCATGGAGCGGCTTTGGCTCCAGCGTTGGTGCAAGTTTTAGAGCAATCTCCAAGCATCTTGTTGCGCTCGGAGGCCATCCGTCTGGCCTCCATGACGAACTTACAACAGGCCATGTTGCCTGCTCTTCAGCAGATGCTTGAGGTAGCCTCCTTTCGGCCGATTTTGGGTCGCAAGCTGGAAGCCCTCTACAATGTTTGGACAGGCACCCCCCTCCCTAACCCTAGCCACATTGCCAACAGTATCCGAACGATCGAGCATCATCTATGGCTTGGAATGCCGGGGCAAGCTGAGGTGTCTATTGCGCCGATACTTGAGCAGCTAGCGAGCCTAGGGGAGCCTGGATTGTTTGCCATCGACCAAATGCTAGGTCATATCATCGAAGAAGGATACCTGATGTCGCAAGACATCCTGAGTTTGTTCCAAAAAGTAGCCGAGATCTTCGTCCAGAACGATTATTTTGAGGGGGTACAGATCTTCTTTGACTTCCTGGCAGAGTGTGCTCCTGTAGCCCCCCAAAAAGAAGACCTTTCTGCCATAGGAGCAGTACTTAAAGCTGTTCGAAAGTTGCGACCCTATCGGTATCCACACTGGTCCATGCCCCTCAAGGACTTTGTCGCTCACTTCCAGTCTATCAAACAGCACGGACGTGCGGTCGAAGCCAATATGCTCATCATACTGATCACCGCCAGCAGTATTGAAGAAACGCTGCTCCTCGAAGATGATGAGATTGTGGACTTGTTGCGAGGACGTCGTGACTCTGCCTACACAGAAGAAGAGCTGCAAGGCGTCGCAGAGCTATGTGACGGTGTATTCGCTGCCAATCGTAGCAATGCCCGGATGTATCATATTCGGGGCTGGTTGGCAGCTCGCCTTGACGGCCCAGAAGCAGCTGAGCCCTTCTTCAAGAAAGCCATTGCGCTCGACAGCTCTTATGTCTATCCACACCTCGCTCTATCAGCCATCTATGAGATGCGGGGAGAAGATGGCTCACGAGATCACCACCTCTCGGCAGCTTGCCAGGCAGAGCCGTCTCAAATCTCTTGCCATCGAAAATATGGTGAGATCCTTCAACAGCAAGGACGACATGAAGAAGCCTTGGGTGTGTATGAGCGCGGAACCCAGATCAAACCCGACCAGGTGACGGTGTTGGAGTTGGAAGAGTATTTTGGTTGTATCGCATCCATCGCACGATACTACGAAGATCAAGGTCTCTATGACCAGGCGATCCAAACACTGAATCAAGTCAACCCCGAGCAAATCGAGGCGACGTTCACAGCCCGATTCTGTGAACGAAAACGTGTCATCCTCGATCTGTTACGCAAAGGGCTCAAAGACTACCAAGCCGAGATACAAAGAGCGGCCTGAGCCCATGTCGCAAACTCATTCTCGACCTTGATCCTTCGCACCGGAAACAAAAGAGACAAAAATATATCCCTGAGAGGCTCTCTCTTTGTATGCCCGCGTGCCATGTACGGATCTCAACTCTCTTTGTATGCCCGTGTGCCATTTCTCTTTGTATGCCCGTGTGCCATGTACAGATCTTAAAGTGGGGACCCCATGATGTCAAATACACCAGAAATCTCGAAGGGTCCGGAACAATCCCAAGCAGAGAGCAAACCTCCTGCCAAAGCACGATCGTCCTGGCGAGTGGTTGGAATTGTCAGCACAGCGACCATGTTGTCGCGCGTATTAGGACTTGTTCGCGATATGGTCTTTGGTGCCCTCTTCTCCCGTTTCGCAACCGATGCCTTCTCCATCGCATTTGTGCTGCCCAACTTACTTCGGCGTTTGCTTGCAGAGGGCATTATCTCAACAGCATTTATCCCTGTATTTACGGGATATGAGAAAAAGTCGGAGGAAGAGAAGCGCGAGGCATACGGCGCTGTTTTTGTGATCTTCTTTTTGGTGTTGGTGCTTGTCACAGTGCTGGGAATTCTACTGGCACCGCTCTTGGTACAACTCTTTGCGCCAGGATTTCACGCCGGCAAGCGACTCTTCACCATCGAACTCACACAGTTGATGTTTCCTTTCATCTTCCTCGTTGGAATCACATCTTTTTGGGTCGCATTGCTACACATCAAGCACCACTTCACAGCCCCCGCTTTAGGGCCTGTACTGCTCAACATAGGAATCATCACTTGTGCTTTGGGTTTGCGTTGGCTCTTTCCAGCATCACAAGCGATCAAGGCGATGGCGCTTGGTGTTCTGGTGGGTGGCGTCTTGCAGTTGGTCCTACAGATCTGGACACTGCAACGCAAGCACATCACCTTTACCCCAATCTGGAAGCCTTCTCATCCCGCGATCGGGGAAGTCGCGACCTTAATGGCACCTACCTTATTAGGTCTGGGTG
>JALTMC010000558.1 GCA_027005175.1 Myxococcales bacterium | reverse complement strand
GGGCTGTCCCATGATGGGACAGGTGGTTTGGCAAAGGAGTCGGTGGTGAGATGATCTCGTTGGAAGAGGGAGAAGCTGTGGAGCCCGAGACATCACCGACAGGTAAGCCAAACGCAGGTGTCTTGATCTCGGAGGCAGAGTCGGCTGTCCACGCGACGGGATTGGGGACCTCTCCTGAGATCTTCTCAGGGGGTGAGGAGGCTAGTGCACGAACATCCTGTGAAGAAGGTGCCGACATCGCGCTGTGCTGTATGGATGGTGGTGTGCTGTCGGGCTCCCTTGAAGTGGGTGTTGGTGGAGGTCCTATCGTACGAACACCGGGACCAACGCTGGGAATCTCTCCTAAAAATCGGACGAAATCTGTAGGAGATAGGGGGAGAAGATGAGCACCTGTATGATTTTGGGTTTGTTCGGAGGAAAATAAAAACTGGATCAACTCTCCCAACTGTGCGGTGCCATAGTACAATCCATCTTCATGCATAAAGGCTTCGAGGGCGGCACGCATCTCGTCTGCTGTTTGAAAGCGGTCATCAGGGTCGAGAGACAAGGCTTTTAACACGATGGCTTCGAGCTGCGGCGGGTAATCCGGACGAATTTTATGGGGTGGAATCACTCTCGCATTTCGAACAACATCAATCACTTCTGCTTCATGACGGCGACCAAACAGACCCACATTGGTGGAAGCCTCATACAAACAGATCCCCAAGGAGAAGATATCACTGCGTCGATCCAGCTCATTTCCTCGGATCTGCTCCGGTGACATGTATCTGTATTTGCCTTTGATCGTACCTGCACTGGTTTGGTGTTGTTGAGACTCCGCCTTGGCAACACCAAAATCTACAACTTTGACAACACCGTTGTAGGAGAGCAGTAAGTTGGCTGGGCTGATGTCTCGATGCACGATATTGAGAGGGAACCCATTATCATCGAGAGCTGTATGTGCATAGTGGAGGCCTGCTGCAACCTGTGCCAAAATGCCTGCACAAAGATTGTAGGGTTTTACATCGGCGTGATGTTTGTACAGTCGCTGCCGAAACTCCCGTAGATTGTGACCTCGAATATACTCCATGGCGATGAAGAACACTCCAACCTCTTCACCGATCTCAAAGATTTGCACAATATTGGGATGGTTGAGGGGAGAGGCGATACGAGCTTCATCCAAAAACATCTGAACAAAGTCTTCTTCACGGGCCAGGTGAGGTAGGATACACTTCAGCACCACGGTTTTTTGAAAGCCACCGATACCAGGTTGACGGGCCAAAAAGAGTTCGGCCATCCCACCTACAGCAAGTTTTGAAAACACACGGTATTTACCGAACTGGACTCCCAGTTCTTCTTGCTTTTGCATATCCTCGATTTCCCTTTCGACCATGAGCCCATGTTCTGATCTCTCACCCATTCTCGGAGAAAACTCAAGATGGTTTCGAGGGGGCATCTCTCCAGCGTCGAATACGGCGTCCCCAAACTCCTTTTCGGGTAGCTCCCTGTCTGAAGGTTCGCATTAACGACTCCGCATGTTTTTGCATCCAAGGAGCCATGGGTTGCTCTGGCTGATCTTCTCTTACACACGCCTCCCATACGATACCAGGAGACTCTATGGACAAGGTCGCTTCACTCTCATAACAGCCATCTTCCACAAAGATCTGTACCCGGTATTGCGCCGAATTCTCCGCAGCCGTAATACGCTCGATTTGAAATCGCGCTCCATGGTGTGGAAGGACAGGTTGTGCCATTGCATTGTTCCTCTTCTACATTCTTCGTCGGTTGTCATTGTGGGTTGTTGTGGGTTGTTCGCTCACTCGTTTTCTCACAATCGCAGAGAGAAGACAACTCTCAACACCTGCACTCGGAACTCCGTCAAAACTCCTCAATGTGGTTTGACCCAGACTCGAACCCCATCTTTGGGCCTGATGGTGGGCATGGTGTGGGCAGCAAAGATTTGGCCTGGCAACAACTCCACATGATATTTTTGTAAGAACGCAATGACAATCACTTTGATCTCCAACTCACCAAACATCTTTCCAACACAGAGGCGGGGTCCCCATCCAAAGGGGACATAAGCGCCCTGAGGAAGGGCCTTAATCCGCTCCGGTGTAAACCTCTCAGGGTCAAAAACCTCGGGCTCTGGAAAGACATGAGGTAGGTGGTGGGTTAGCCAAGAACTATACACCACTAGAGTTCTGCCGGGAATGGTGAAACCACCAAATTCAAAGTCATCGACGGCCATACGAGGTCCGATCCAGGCGGGAGGATTCATCCTTAAAGTCTCTGCCAGCACTTTGTCTAGATAAGGAAGTTCATGCATGAGCTGCTCGAAGGAGGGAGGTTCTCCCTGAAGAACTGTATCTATCTCTTCTTGCAAACGGTGATACACAGCTCGATGTAACCCCAACAAGGAAAACATCCAACTCACCGTTGCTGTTGTGGTGTCGTGTCCTGCAAACAACAGTGTCAGAACTTGATCGAGTATCTCTTCGTCAGAGAATTGGTCGTGGCCATCTTTGGCGGATAGCAAGAGATCGAGGATGTTGTCGGCTCGCTCGGGCAATGTGCGACGGCGTTTGATCTCTGAGTCAAGGATTCGCACCAGTTGCTGGCGGGCATGACGCATCGCTGCCCAAGGGGTTCCAGGGCCTTTGAGGTACTGCAGGTGGTAGAATACTCCAAAATAGGCAAGACCTTGTGTGAAGTACTCTCCCAGCTCATGACACAACTCTTGGTCTGTATCCATTCCAAAGAGAAGATGAGTGGCGACTTCCAGAGTAAGCTCACGACTCCAGTCGTAGATCTCCACTTCTTGGTTGGGCTGAAGTTTCTCCACAGCCTGCTGTGCTCGCTCTACCATATCTACCACATACTGACGCAGATATTCCTTGCGAAAGAGGGGTTGTATCAGCCGACGGGCGCGATCGTGAGTTTCGCCGTCTGTGGTCAACAAACCGTTGCCAAGAAAAGGGATGAGATCTCCCATTTGGCCATCACGCCAGAGAAAGTTTTTGTGATGTTTGAGTAAAATATAAGCGTTGGCTTCAGGACCAACCATCCAGACCATTCGCAACCCAAAGAATCGAACCGTAAACACAGGACCAAACTCATCATAAAGATCCAACAAGGTGCGCAAGGTGTTGGTCTGAATTTTTTGAGCTATCTCCAGCCCCAGATAGGGAAAGTTTCCAGGCCCTGGGGGTAAGTCATTCGCCATCCAGTCACGAAGATAGGTCCAAGAAGAAGAAGAAGCAGTTTGTAGGCGGGTTAACCAGGTCTCTACACGCGACATTCGAACCTCCCTGCTGAAAAGGACCAGACATCCCTTTGTTCATCATCCAGCTTGCTGCTCTTCTTTTTTGCATTCAGAGCTTTGGTTTTTGACATCTTCCTCTCCTCTGTTCGCTTGATTCAGCGTACGACTTTATCATGGGTAAGAAGCACTCTGGTGCTTTCGACGAAATCGAATCCTCTGCCCGTTTGATTCGGCGTACGACTTCACTCCTGTAGGGCTGCCTCCACAGTCCCTCTTCGCAATCGCCCGTCGATTCTGCCGGGCCTGCGATTGGAAAGGGTGTTGCACAGCCCGTGGGACAGCTTTTGGCAAACAAAATGAGAAACAAACCCAAACCGAGGAGCCTATGAATGAGACTATATCACAAACAGGCTACAAACCTAGGACAAGAGACGGCAATCATAGACAATCGAGAGGTAGGCCAGTGATGAAGAGGCAGACCAGTGATGGAGAGGCAGACCAGTGATAGGGAGGCAGACCAGTGATAGGGAGGCAGACCAGTGATAGGGAGGCAGACCAGTGGTGGAGAGGCTGATCTGGAATGATCCTGAACTCTTGAGCTGCAACCGGGCTTTCTGGATGGGCCATACGATGACAATTTCAGGTCGCCACTAGCTTCAGAGCATGATCTCTGTTAT
>JALTMC010000557.1:1230-14253 GCA_027005175.1 Myxococcales bacterium | reverse complement strand
CTCCGATGGATTAATCGCAATCGACAAGCCAATCGACGTATCAGATTTTGAGGTCGACGTATCAGGTCTTCCTTGTAGGTACCTATTTTTTCTTTTTCTTGCGCTTTGCTCTGCGCGGCGTCGTGCTACGTCGCTGGGCATATTTGGAAGGTGGAGGTGGAGGAAGGGTCGGCTGCTCGCTCTGAACCCTCCTTTGAGACACAGGACGCTGTTTGCGAATATGATAAAGACAGACCAGCATCAACGCACCTGTTGCAATCACAACGAGAGTCCAAATCGCCCGAAACCAACCACCCGACTTCATGGCAAGCGTGCGAAAAAAGAGAAGCAAGTTGAGACCGATCACACCGGCAAAAAACCCGAAGTGCCAGACCTTTGTTGATTTTATAGAACTCTCATCCATACTCACGATACAACTCCTTGAATTCTTCTCTTTTCTACCATACCATGCCTTGCGTTTCATCCATTCTATCCAAGCTCAAAGCAAATCTCTCCTTCAAGTCATGAAAGGATTTCCATGAGAAACCAAAGAGACCTCATCCAGGTACCGTTCCAGACGCTCCGTCTATTGTTTATGATTGTGTGCTCCCTCCTTCTGCTCTGGAGTACGACCCAAGCAGCCCCCACCCCCAAAGAACCCGCAGAAAAGACTGTGCTCCCCCCACAAGCGTTGTTCCCCTCCAACTCCCGTATCGTCCTCTCTGTTTCGAGCATACAAGCACTGCACAAAGCCTTCAAAACAACTCCATTGTTTCGGTTGTTGCAAGAGAAGGAGATGCAGCCCGTCATCCAACACATGACACGCCGGTTGCTGCGTCCCTACACATACAATCGATACAGCCGCCGTAGCCGCAAACGCAAAAAAAGTAGATGGCAGCGAGTGCAAGAGAGCTTCAAGGAGTTAACTCGGTTTGGTATGTTGGAGGCCCTGAATCTCTTCCGCGGCCCTCATGCTCTGGCGATCGTGAACATACCCAGGGGCTCAAGCCCACTGGGTATGGGTATAGTGATGACAGTAGCACAGCCTCAAAAGGCCCAACAATTTGTACAAAACGTAGTGAGCCAGCTGCCCTTAGCCAAGAACACTTACACACACAAAGGTGTTCAGGTAAAAACTCTCAAAGGGCTAGAAAATGCTCTCCACTACACCTTAGTGGGTTCGCGATACCTCTTCGCCACCACAGCATCTCTGATGCAGCACATGATCGATCGCACACAAGGGCAAGGGAAGAGCATATGGAAAGCTCTTGCGTACCAGGCTTTCCAAAGCAAATCGGCGATCGCAACAGGCGTCAACCTCTATGTTGCGGTGGATAAGCTATTACAAGACCTGGCCGCCAACATGGGTCGCAAGCGCAGCCTGATAATGAAACTCCTGGGATTAACGGACTGGAAAAGCATCGCTCTATCTCTGGGGATTCAGCAGAAACGATTCACCTCTCGCCTGCATTTGTCCTTTCAGAAAAGCGATACACTTCGCAACATCAATCGGCTATTGGCCCTACCTGCAGCCAATGCAAAGCTGCTCCAACATATGCCCCAACATACAACAATGACGCTTCTGACTCGGATCCCCTGGACCAAGATCTGGGATGATGTGATGGCCACCTTCAAGCAAGTTTCCCCTCGCGGATACCGTCGGTTTCTTGTGCAAAAGGACCGCTTTGAGCGTGGTATCTTGCGCACAACGGTGCGTCAATTGATTGCAGCATTTGGCGAAAATTCAGTGGGCTTTTTGTACGCCTTTCCAGGCGGAGGCTTGTTTCCCCAATATACACATGTGTGGCAACTCAAGAACCCCAAGCTTATCCAGCAAGCACTCACCCAGCTCACTCACTTGCTCACCCTCAAACTCATTCCTCAAACCTATCGCGGCATCCAATGGCACTATGTGACAGCCCCCTACAGCGCACGTCGAATGATTCGACAAATACCACGACAGTTTCGCAGTTTAGGCTATTTGTTCCTCAGCTCGCGAAGGCGGTTCTGTTTTGCCTTCGTTGGTGCTCGCTTGTATTTCGCTCTCACACCACAAACACTACGTAGTTTCATCGACGCCAAACTCGACAAAGACAAAGCACTCGCAGCACTTCGCAACAAACTAGAAGCCCAGGCTAAAGATAGCGGTGCGTGGCTCTATGTGGACTCCAGGCGTGCTGTCACCATGTTTTACAATACATTCCTCGCCATTACACCGTTTGCAGGAAGGACGATAACACGGATGTTTTGGCCCTTACGTGGTCTCTCCCTGTATAACTTACCGCGCAGCCAGGTCTTTGTGCGCCATATGCGTGTTGGTGTTTTCTCGATGAAAACAGCCTCCACCGATAGTTTGTGGTCCTTGACAACGGGCCTGGGCTTAGAAATGGGCCTGGTTGCAGGAGCATTGGGTGCAGCCGCTCAACAACTCTTTTTCCAGTTCCGACTCATGTCATACATGCACAATATCTCAACCTATACAAGGCTGAAGAGACTCTCCACCCAATGGAAAGCCAAAGGGCAGTACTCACTTGCCATACGACACTGGAACCGACTGGCCCGTCGAGGAGTGTTCCGCGCCATTGTACTTATCGCAAAAAAACAGGTCAGCGAGTTCAAGCAACTGACCAAACAACGCACAGAAGCCACACAAAAGCGACTCATGGCACAGTATCGCAGTCAGGCCGCAGACCTCAGCATATGGAAGTTTCGAGGAGACTGGTCCCTCACAAAAGGTGTGTTACAAGTCATCCCAAACAAAGAGAGAGGGGCCGACTTGCTCTTTGGCGCACCCGACTTATCCACTTACACACTGTCTTTTGAAGCACGCAACCCCACCCAAGGGTTTACCTTGGGACTTCATCGCAAACACTTTGGCCGACAAAGCACTCCTCATACCCGATATTCCTCTCGACATCGCTATCGCAGACACCTCCGCTACCGTAAATATCGTAAATATCGTAAATATCGTAAATATCGCAGACGCCTCCGCTATCGTAAATATCGTAAATATCGCAGACATCGTTATACCTCTCAGGCTTCGATTCGATTTGGCTCCAAGAGGTTTCAAAAAAACACCTGGGTTCCGATCAAGATCAAGATCAGAGGACGACGAATATCGTACTGGTTTGGCTTAAAGCACTATACGCTCCGAGCAAACCGCACTCGTGGACGTATCACCTTGCAGGTTCCCTACAGAGGTCGGTTGGAGATTCGCAACATTCGCTTGAGAGTAAAGCACTCAGGCACATTGGAACAGGCAAAGCCTTTTCCATCGCTACAAGTCCAGATGACAAACGACACCAACACCATCGGGATTGGAAAGCAAGCCGTCTTTCGTCTCACTCTTAAGAATGTAGGCCAGCTTCCTGCAAAAAAGCTAAAGATCCGGTTCAGGCTTTCCTCCCATCTCAAGTTTCAGTTGGCGATGGTTCAGCCAAAGAAAACCCCCTACCGATGGAATAGCAGAACCCAGACCCTGACCTTTGCAGCCATCGACGCGCTGGAATCTCGTCAAAGTATGCTTGTTCGTGTTTGGGGTAAAGCCATTCGAGAAGGCAGCGCAGCCGCCTCAGCAACGCTCCGTTTTGCGGGGATGAACGGAGAGATCTCTGTGGGCTCACGCATTCATGTTGCCAAAGACACCTTCTTGCAAGAGACAACCCCTCGAAAGAAAGCAACACGCCATACCAAGCGAGTAAAGCCACGGAAGGGATTTCTGGACAAAGGAGCCATTTGGAGAGTCATTCGACGCAAGAGACGGGCGTTCAAATATTGCTATGAGAAACAACTCCAGAAACACCCAAAACTTCGAGGGAAGCTCACGGTCCGATTTACGATAGCTCCTTCTGGACGGGTAAGCAAGGTCAAGATCACACACACAACGATAAACAACATCCGTGTCGAAAGCTGCATACGTACACGCTTTTATCTCATGCACTTTCCGAAACCCAAAGGCGGTGGCCAAGTCGTCATCCATTACCCTCTTAGCTTCCGTCCCAATCGGTGAGAGAAACAGCTTTCGATCGGAATGCTGGTATCGAAACTTCGTTTATGAGAGCAAGTCCTTAGCCCTCCAGTACGCCCTCACGTATTGTGCTCTACCGTCGTATTCCATTATCATTTCATTCTCTGTCAGATCGGTGTTTTCACCAAAGGGCGATGAAATGAAGTTTCCAGGAAAGCGAAAGCATAAGCACTATTTCCCCGTAGATACGCCCAAAAAGCGCATGGGTCCATCTTCATTGACCATGAACAGTCCTTCCATACAAGGCTTGTTTTACTTGGTGGGATTGGACCAGCCCTTGGTTGACATTGAGGTCGATGCTGAGGAGTCACTTCTTGCCCGTTATGGGGTAAAAAAAGGCGAGTCCATCGTTTTAGACGATGAGAGAGCCATGACACTTTACCTGGAATTGAAAAAGCGCAAGATGATCCGAGGAGAGTTTGCAGGGGGTGCCGTAGGCAATACTCTCCACAACTATACGATCCTTTCCCACAACCAAGCTGTGTTGCTCGGTGCGATCCACAAAAGCATCACAGTTGGAGACTCGGCTTACACCTATCTATGCAAGACCTCGTCCCTTGTGAACTTGTCCAACCTAATGCCCTGTGATGCCCCGATGGGACGTGCCATCTGCTTTGTCTTCCCTGAAGGCGAACGCAGCTTTGTCATCAGCCCAGGTTGTATGAATGAGTTAACCCGCAAATACGTACCGGAAAAAGTCATATGCAATGCTTCAACCTTGTTGTTGACAGCCTTCTTGTTGCGGAATCCAGATTCTCCGATCTTTGATGCCACCATGCACGCGGCTTCTCTGGCTCAAGCCCACGATGTGCCGATCGCTCTCAACTTGGGCACGAGCTTCTTAATCGAACAGGACCCCGAATTTTGGAAACTTTTCATTAACCGCCACGTCAATGTTGTCGCGATGAATGAGAGTGAAGCCGAAGCCCTAACAGGAGAAACAGACCCCTTCTTGGCATTAAAGAAGACACTTGAATGGTGTGATTTGGTCCTTTTAACCTATGGCTCAAAAGGCCTTTATCTGGGTGCTTACTCCGACAAAGAAGCCCTGCGCAAGACCTCACACGAACTCTATTCCAAGTCGATTCCAGAGTACAACAAGTACGAATATAGTCGAGGAATGCTTCGTCGAGACTGTGATGAGCCCGTTCATATTTTCTGCCATATCAACCCCTACCAGGGCGGTCCCGATAAGATATTCACCACCAATGGCGCAGGGGATGCGGCGTTGAGTGCAGTCTTGCATGACATCGCAGCCAACCACTACCACCGGGCCGTCGTTCCACAATCTCCCAAACACAGGATCCCTCACCTAACCTACTCCTCCATCTCGCAGATCGCCAAATACGCCAACCGTGTGAGCTACGAAGTGCTGAGTCAAAACTCACCTCGCCTCGTCTATGGACTCCCCGAAAAAGAAGACTCTCTCGAAGAAGCATACTGGGACTTTTAATGTCTCTGCTGCACAACAAGCCATTCATTTTGGGACTTTTAATGTCTCTGTTGCACAACAAGCCATTCATTTGACATTTTTCCATTTGACATTATTTGTCTCTCAACCCACATTAGCGGGTGCATTCATCAAAAGTCGCGCCGATCCCCTTCCAAAATCTGTAACATCGCAGATCGGAAAGAGGGGAATGCGAATGGTGAGTGGAAGAAGCAACCATAGGAGAAAGATCATGTGGAACACATCAAATCCTGCTCTGACCAATGAAGAACGTTGGACCTCTCAAGGGTCTCTGGGTCAAGTTACTACGATGGACGGGGTGGTTCAAAAAACAACCATTCTCGTGTTAATTGCCATGGTAGCAGGGGCTGTGGGTTACAGCCTCTCTGCAACAAACCCCTCTGTTATCATGCCTAGCTTTCTGGCATCTCTAGTCATCGGCCTTGGTTTCACATTCTACCTGGCCGGCAAACCCCAAGCAGCCCCTCGCCTCGCCCCGATTTACGCAGTCGTCGAAGGGTTCTTCCTGGGCGCCTTTACTTCCATGGCTGATATATTCCTTGCCCGGTCGAACCTCGCTGTCGCAGGCGGTGTAGGCTTGCAGGCTATGATCATCACACTCAGCGCTGTTGGTAGTATGCTATTCCTCTATCGCATGAAGATCCTACGCCCAACTCGTATCTTTGTTTCTGTTGTACAAACCTTAACCTTGGGTGTCTTTGTTACCTATATGGTGACATTCCTCTTCTCCTTCTTCTCTCAGAACCCTCTCCCTCTGTTGAGCCCATTCTCAAGTGCCTCTGCCGGAAGTGGCGCAATGATCGGACTCGCGATCAATGGGCTGATCCTGCTGCTCGCCTCCTTCTGGTTGATCATTGACTTCAAAGAAGTGGAAGACAATGTCAAAGAAGGTACCCCCAAATACATGGAGTGGTATTGTGGTTTCGCCATCTTGATCACCCTCACCTGGATCTACCTCGAAGCTGTCAAACTTGTCATCCGAATCGCCCTTATCTTTGGCAGAGACTAAACAGCCGGGTATCGCTCAAGCATAGCACCCCCTCTCCCCAACGACTCCTTCTGAGCAACTATTTTCCCTTGTACTCGTCACTATCATATAGGTTAGCGTGACTACTCTCCCCAACGACTCCTTCTGAGCAACTATTTTCCGTCCTCGTGTCATCGATTCACGACAAAAGGCGTTACTCCCATGGGTAAAGTTTCTGGGAACAGAAAGTAAAGCCAAAGGACAGCCATGTTTGTTTCACAACAATCCTCATAAGAAAGGAAAGAACAACATCGAATGGGAAGCATCAGAAGTGATGCTGCGCTGTTTTTATGAATATTGTATATACTTTGAAGGTTGTTTGGGTAACTCAACAAAGAGATGGAAGGTTTTTATGAAAAATAAATGGGTGACATCACTGTCAAGGGAAATGGGTGGACTGCTCATTCGACTTCGCCACAAACGTGACTGGAGTCAAGAGGTGCTCGCTTTTACAGCACAAGAACAAGGCTTGTCTTTATCAAGAAGCACCATCCAACGTATGGAGCGAGGAGATCCAGGATCGATGTCTTTGGAAAATATATGCTTCTACTGTTCTGCCCTAGGAGTTAACCCGAGACGTGTGCTTCCAGTCCATCAGTTTGACATTGAGGATGTATGAGGTCTTTGCCTCTACGATCTCCACAACACGATGACAAACGCTCTCTGACGATACGATGAGGAACATCATGGACCAACACATGAAACAATGGTTGAAGAAGAATGGCCATCAAAATGTGTTTGCGTTTTATACGAAACAGCAATGTGAAGAGATGGCCTCCCACCTCGAAGAACAGCTTGCAACAGAGCAGCAACTGGAGCAGGCAGCCCGTGAGGTCGTAAAACACAGTCAGCTAGCTTTTACGCTCTCAGAGACAGCTCCGCCTTTGCCTTCCATCACAACCACCTGGATGGCACCCGAGATCAAAGAGCCCCCTGTTGCTGGAGAGGAGAAACCAACCCGGCGCACAGAGCCGATCATCGCGGAGCCTAGCGAACCACCAGGACCCTCCCCCACACTATCAGCACAGTCCGGCGTCTCCAGGCTTTCCATAAGTCTGGTAGGGATGCTAGGCCTGTTGGTTTGGTCCTCTGCGTTGTACCAGTTCGCTTTTCAACAAGGAAAACAACAACACACGAGACAACAAAACGACGTGATAGCCACCCACTGTCAAACGCCAGGGACTTCCCAACAGGTTGTCCAGAGTAAAAGCCTCAACAAGGTGAGCCCAACAACAAGACCTCTATTCTCTACACCTTTGCTGATCCAGCCCTCTCTGCGTGTGGAAATCGCAACAACTCACCCCAGCCTCCGCTGGAAAGAGATAGTCCCTCCATCACGTACGTCCTGGAATACATCACAAACACCCATCATCTCTGCCGAACTGTCCCAACAACCTGCGACAAGCAATTCTCCGTGGTTGATGCCGTCAATCTCTCGATTCAAATTAAACAGACGCCACTCCAAACCCACCCACCAACGAGAGTTCTTTCGCCTTCCCCCTCTACAACTCACAAACACAACATTCTAGACGAGAATTCTTTCGTCTTCTCCCTCTACAACTCACAAACACAACATTCGAAGCAAGGTCATTATGCGTATATCTCTCTTGGTACTTTTTTTATGGATTGTCCCTCTCTCTGCTCATGCCACCCTTCGCTTGGGCTTTGTCAATATGCGAAAGGCAATGAGCAGTGTGGACGAGGGGAAACGGGCTCAGAAAGCGTTATTGCGCGAGAAGGCACGTTTTCAAAAGGCATTGAGCAAGACACAAAAAGCGTTACAACGTGCACAAAAACGTCTCAAGAAGCAAAGTTTGGTGATGTCTCGAAAACGTCGAGCGCGTGCTTTTGCGCGGTTGGAAAAAAAGCTTCGACAATACCAGAAGCAACGCAGCACACTGACACGTCGCCTCGCCCGTCATGAGACAAGACTGATGCGTTTGGTTTTGGCCAAGATGCAACGAATTATTGCGGCTGTGGTTCGAGAGAATCGAATCACTGTGATGCTTGACAAACAAGCCAACCGAGTGCTCTTTGCTCCATCATCGATGGACTATACCAACGAAGTCATTCGGCGATACAACCGAAGATACAAAACAGGCAGAAGACGCTCCAAGCGTCGAAAAAGGCGTCGGAAGCGTCGATAGCAAGCCTTTCCTTTCGGGCTCGCGTCGGAAGCGTCGATAGCAAGCCTTTCCTTTCGGACTCGTGTACAAGACATCCAGGCGACCCATACCAGATGGGGTCCAAGAAACGGTTTCGACAACACTCCCCTAGACAAGTTGGGTATTCTTCGTTACCTTACAACGATGAAGAGCATAGACAGCACAGCCCGCACGCGAATTGTCTGAAACTAGGAGTGACTGAAGATGAAACTGTTCCATTTGGCTCTCTTTGGACTACTTTGTGGTAGCTTGACCACAACAACTTCTGTGGAAGCAGCCCTTACAACCCAAGACAAGACCTTCCTCAAGACTTTATCTGTCCAAACAACCCTTGATGATCCAACATTAGGTGCATCACGCCATGAGAAAAGAGTCATAGCACGGATCGCAAAAGAACAACGTAACCCCTCAACCAAAGCAGGCGAACTCAGCAATCTCTGTTTGCTTGAGGGGAGCTGTCATGGGCACCGACGCCGACACTACCGTCGAGGTCATGGAGGTCATGGAGGTCGTCGTTTTGTCGATATGGGACCCCGAGCCCGCTCCACTTGGTTCTTGTGGCGCGGCTGGTGGCAGCTCGGCGGTGCTTATACAGCCGCAGTTATCACAGGGGCTGTCGGTCTCGCGATTGCATCCTCTGCGGGTGCCGCACCTTCTGTCAACGTCTTCTTTGGGATGATGTTTGTTCCTGTTGCCGGCCCTTTGATCAGCTTTATCATTGCGATGGCTAACGTCAATGGAACTGGTGCTGATGTTGCCTGGATTCTTGGAGGAATTGGAGCCCTCGCGATGTTCATACCACAAACCATTGGTCTGATTTTTGTAATTCTGGGATATACAACCATGGCCCGACTGGATCGCGGACGACACTACGGAAACACAGATCCCAACAAACCAAGTTGGGCCATCACTCCCTATGTTGATCCCAACGGTGGCGGACTCGCAGTCTTCGGCCGCTTCTAAATCCCCTCTAGAACACTGATCGGTTTGCCGTCGGTTGTAAAAACAGGCATTTACGTCGTCTGACTTCGTTATGACTTCTTGGAATAGCGAATATGCCTCGGTGTCATGCCTTGTCGGACTCGCAACGGACTGCTTTACCTCGGTCCTTCCAACCAGTCAGTATTCTCGTGCTTCGACATCGGTAAAATGTAGGGCAAAGAACCAGCCTTCTCAAGCGACGTTTAGCAAAGCCATCCACCAACCCCAAAAGCCATCCACCCACCCCAAAAAGTAAGCTTGTCTAACCACAAGCCCCATCAGCACATTTCCTCCAAAGTCCCAAGCCACAAAAGCTCTCCCCAAACTTTGCTTGTACCCTTGCCTCCTCCAAGGTCCCAGGGCACAAGGACTCTGCCCAAATTTTTCTTGCGCCCTTGCATCTGTTCTGAATGTCGCCTATGGTGCTCCCATCAAAAACGCTCCAAAGCTCCCGAATGAGCTGAGGCTGACACGGAGTACGATCTTATGTCGACAATTCAGAATAAAAAAGTAGTGCAGCTAAACTATACCCTCACGGAT
Source organism: Myxococcales bacterium (assembly GCA_027005175.1). Taxonomy (GTDB): domain Bacteria; phylum Myxococcota_C; class UBA6777; order UBA6777; family UBA6777; genus M3003. The sequence continues at coordinate 4,063 of JALTMC010000557.1, read as the reverse complement.
GATCAAGGAGAATTTCTTGACCAATCGGAGCCAGGTGCCCCACTCGTCTATCTCCATGGTGTCGGTGAGTTGGTTGATGGGTTGGAGAAAGAGCTGACAGGTTGCTCTGTCGGCGACAAACTCAATGTAACGGTAGACCCAGTCTCTGGCTATGGTGAGATCGACGAAGCACTCACCCTCACATTTGAACGAGACAAACTCCCGGAGGGTCCTGAGCTGGAAGTTGGTATGCAAATCGCCACTGACTTTGGCGACGGCTCATACCAGATGTTCTGGGTTCAAGAGATCACAGAAACGCAGATTATGGTCGATGGGAATCATCCCCTTGCAGGACGCACTCTCACCTTTGACGTGGAGGTCATGGGCATCCGCGATGCCACAGAAGAAGAGATCGCTCATGGTCATGTTCATGGCGAAGGTGGACATCACCATTAATGAGACTCCAAACCGGGCTGATACACCCGTTCAGAACAGGTACGCTCTAGCTTTTGCCCTTAATTCTGCGTTCCGACTCGAAATTGATAGGGGTTGGCAAGTCAAATTCGATATAGCTCTCTGGATCGAATTCGATATGGTCAGGCCATGAGTCTTCCCTTGGAGCAGCCCATGACTGTGTCATCACCAAACCAAACATACCAAACATAATCGCAACATCAGCGATATTAAAGATGCCTGTCCGCAAAGAGCCAATCCCCATATTGAGAAAGTCCGTCACCTTCCCTCCCAAGAAGACTCTGTCAATGAGATTACTCAGCCCTCCTCCCACAGCCAACATCAAAAAGAGAAGCTGAAGGCGAGTCATTCTTCGAGAGTACAAGCCAAAAAGCAACATACCTGTCAGCATAACGATAGGCATAATAAGAAAAGTCCAAAACTTCAATTTGGCGGGGAACCAGGAGCCAAATCCTAGAAAAGCTCCAGTATTCTCGACATATAGCAAACGCACAGTATCATTAAGCATCGACAGAACAGCCGAGCCCTTCAAAGTTTGCTCTGCAACCCGCTTGGTTGTTTGGTCGCAACCCACTGTCAACGACACAACCAGTGCGATCCATAGTATCTTATCCCATCTTCTAGCCATCGCTATCTCAAACTCCCGTAAAACCCATCTCACCACAACCTGAAGTTCATATCATCCTTCAGGCGTTTCAAAAATTCAGTGACTGAAGAACTATGCGAACTTCAGGCTCTCCAAAAGTTCAGTGACAAGCCACTGAAGGTAATCCTGTATCATCCCTGACCCGCCCTGTCCATATCACTTCACCGATTGGGTTGTAGGTTTTGACGGGTTCACCGATGCAGCGAGGCGCAGAATTTCCTGGATCACGATGTTCGGTTGGTCGATATGGATCTGATGGGTACTTTTTTGTGCAACAACCCAACGGCTTTTGGGAGACCAAGCGAGATACTCGCGGGTGAGTTGTCCCCAAGTTCGCTCCACGAGTTCGGCTTGGGCACGTGTTGTATTAAACTGCATCATCCGATGTATCGCAACATCACTGTCGTGATAAATGACAGTCAAAGGGATCGTTGGAAACGATGGAAAGCTCTTCAACAAAGGAAAACTGATGCGCATTAAGCTCAGATATTCATCGAGAAAGATCTTGTATGAATTTGGATTCGAGAACACTTCAACAATATGTTTGTGATATTGTTGAGGGATGGTTTGGGGCAGCACAGTCAAGTATCGAAACAAGCCAAATTTTGCGAGAGAACGTCCTCGTTTGATGAATAAAGTTTTGTCAACAAACCTTTTAAAGAGCTTGCGAGATAGTTTTGCATTCCACTTGTTGTTATCAATCACAGGGTCAAGCAACACGATCCCGCGAACAAGACTTGGATACAAACGTGCAAAATGCTGTGCATAAAAAGCTCCTGTGGAGTGTCCAACAAGGAGGAAGGGAGGCTTCGCCTTTAGTCGAAACAACAGTGTCCGAGCCGCAGCGACAATACGCTTACTGGTACGAGGGGCAGGTCCAGCTTCACTCCATCCGTATCCACCGCGATCATACGTCACAACACGCACTTGTTTGGAGAGAGTTTTTTGGATCTTCCACCATTCAAAGGACGCAGAACCCATCGCGGGAAAGACCACAACGGTAGGAGCTGATTTGCCTGCAACCCGAGCGTACAAGCGATAGTTGGAAATTCTTATCATTTTGCCGGGAGGTTGTGGTTTCGCCAACCAAGATTTCACCCGAGAAGAGTTCATAAAATAAGCCAAGACCGCCCCACCCACCAAAAGCAGCACCATACCCAAGAAGATGTAGCCAACCCACTTAAACACACGCATTTTCAGATCTCCTATTCACCCCATATATCTTAAGCCGCGTTTCGGGGGACGGTGTATATGCCATATTTTATGAGTCGAGCCAAGCAGGAGCCCAAGTTCACCTCTGGGATGGTTTGCACCCCCCAATACCTTTGAACTTAGGAGACAAGGGTTTCTCAACGGATTGAGCCATGGGAGTTATCAAAGAAATAGACCGCGAAGAGGAGTAGAAGGAAAAAGAGAAGCAACAAGAGAACCACCCGCAACGCCACACCGGAGTGCCTTGGCATTGAAATTTCAGGGCGTGGTTCAAGGATTTCAGGGCGTGGTTCAAGCTCTACAGCATGGAGCGTGGAGAAGTTACTTTCCTTTGCGTGAGAGTCCATAAAGTACTCATCAGCGGCCTCGGAAGCAGAGACAGTAAGAGACGACAACGACGGGAACTTCGGCTCTACGGCACCACCATTGTCGTGGGAGGAAGAGGGATTCTGTTGGTTTGACGACGATGTGGTGCTGCGTCGATGTTCGTGGTCTCTGCGCTCATGAAGCACAGCAGTATGA
>JALTMC010000557.1:0-1220 GCA_027005175.1 Myxococcales bacterium | reverse complement strand
GCAGTATGATGCAACTCTGAGGAACGAGAAGAACCAGCGGAAACACTTTCCATCAATGATGTTTGTGATGAAGCGACAGCCATCTCCACCGGAGCGAGAGAATGAATCGAGGGAAGCTCTGTGCTGGTGTCCCATTCTGACAACTCACTCGGCTCTTGTCGATGAGGATGGAAATCGAGGCTATCATCCACTAACAATGCCTCCAGATCCACAGCGGCTGGAGCATCTCTGTGTTCAGAAACAGCAGGCACCGCGAACTCTGTGTTCCCATGTTCCTCTTCATCCAAAGCCCGAGCTTGCAACAAGCCCACCAGCTCCGGCTTGGGTTCCTTGGACGTCTCTTGTTCCTCTTCATCCAAAGCCCGAGCTTGCAACAAGAGTTCTTCAGGCACACTCTCTGTCGCAATAGTTTTCGCTGACGCTGCCGAAAACTGGCCCGAATCCAATGGGCTTGAAAGAGAGTCTAAGGAGGCATGGAGAGCGATGCTTGTAGCATCTGTAAAAGGAGCAACTGCCTGCCAAAACTCTTCAGCGGAACAGTATCGTTCCGCTGGGTCTTTTGCTAACGCTCGAAAGAGAGCATCTTCCAAACCTTGAGGAAGCTCTGGACGCATCTTCCGAAGGGGGCGGGGCTCTTGTGAGATATGAGCAACAAGCAGTGACATTGTTTCGGAACGAGGAACAAGATAGGGAGACTCACCTGTGAGTAACTCATAAAAGAGCATCCCCATCGAGTAGATATCTGTGTGCGTATCGACTGGCAACCCCTGACACTGCTCAGGAGACATGTAGGCAGGAGTCCCAAAAACACCTTGCGTGATATTGGACAGGGAGTTGGTAGGCCGAGCCAAACCAAAGTCAATAATTTTAACAAAGTGCTCATTCTGAGCGCGTTGAATCAGAAAGATATTCTCGGGCTTTAAATCACGATGAATGACAGACGCACGATGAGCCGCTCCCATCGCACTACATAGCTGATAAAAGATATGAAAGGCGAGACCAACTTCAAGCACGTCCTCTCTTTCCAAGAAATGCTCCAGAGTCTCACCCCGTAAATACTCCATCACATAATAAGGACCAAGCTGAGCTTCTTCCCCAAAGTCGTCGTAGATACGAACGATATGCTCGTTGTGTTGAGAGATGAAGGAAGTCACCTGGACTTCGCGATAGAAGCGTTTTTTCAGCGTTGGCGTCAGCAGATCGGCGCGGATCACTTTGAT
>JALTMC010000556.1 GCA_027005175.1 Myxococcales bacterium | reverse complement strand
CAAAGAGACACTCCAACAAGTTCTGGCACCGATTGTGGAGCGAGAACGTCGTGAACTTGCCCTGTCTCATTTATCGCCAAAAGATTTAGATGACCGCAGAGGTTTGCCGGTATTACTTGACGCGATCGCTCAAGAAGGTGGCTTTACCACAGTGTTGCTCAGTGATGAAGTTGGGCTTCCGCTAGCCACAAATGCTCGCGCTGAAGACACAGAGACTTATGCAGGGGCATCTTCCTTGCTTATCTCTATGGTTGATCGCATCATCAGCAACGGGCAACCTGCCCCCCTCGCTGTCGTCCTTCGTGACGATGCCAATCAAGTTGTAATTCATAGAATCTTTGGGTTACAAGAAGAACGCTATGTGTTAACCGCTGTGAACAAAGGTACACTGTTGACACCAGACGCCCTCGATCCAGCCGTCACCCCCATCGAACAAGCCCTCTCACGCCAAACCTGGACTCCTTGAACCACCCCATCCTAAATAGCTCACACAAACCATACTTATCCAAAACTCCAACAAAACTCACTCACCACAACTTACACAATCTCCAAAAGTTTGATATGCATAGTAAGCGTTGTCATTTACAGAGGTTGCCATGCTCCATTGGAAATGGACTCATTCTCGGCGCAAAGTTTGCGCAGGGCGTTGACGGTGGTTTGAATATAGGTAGAATGGGCGAGATTGGACGTAAGTGTTCTCCATGGTTAGTGCCTGCAAATAGCTGAGATAGAAGAACGGTCGTGCCATCCGATATTTTCAATAGGGGTATAGAATATAAAAGTAGTCATGTCCAAATCCCACAAAGATTTTACATTTTATATCGCGAGCGATTTACACTACGGTAAATCCCGCAAGGGCGACGCTGCGACACACCGCCTCGCTCAGTATGTGCTGGAGAACCCTGCCAATGCGCTGTTGCTAGGGGGTGACCTGGGGAAAGATCAAGAGACACTTCGGGAGTGTTTGTCTTTGTTTGAGAGCTTTGAAGGCCCCAAACTTGCGGTTCCAGGCAACCACGATATCTGGCTCGATCCGACATGGCCCACAGAGGACTCGTGGGAGCTTTACCAGACCTTTCTTCCAGCCGTCTTTCAAGAACATGGTTTCCACCCTCTCCACATCCAACCCTTTGTTGTGAATGACCTTGCCTTTGTGGGCTCTATGGGATGGTACGACTACTCGTTTCGAGACGATATCGACATCGACTATGCCTGCTATGAAACCAAAACCCCGCCTTGGGCTCCGATGCCTATCTGGAACGATGCAACGTATGCCCAATGGCCCATGGATGATGTCGCTCTAACCGAGAGACTCTGCCAACACTTGCAACAGCAGTTACTCCAGGTTCAACATGCCAAAACGGTGGTAGGGCTGATTCATCATGTGGTGACAAAGGCACTACTCGTCCATCCACGTTCCATGGTACCCCTCCATTGGCGCTATGCCAACGCTTTTTTAGGAAGTGAACAACTCGGTGATGTGTTTCGCAACCACCCTCAAACGTCGCAAGTTTTTTGCGGACACATCCATATGGAGCGCAGCACAAAGATGGACCATGTCCACTGTACAACGGTGGGTGGTAGCTACAAAGAGAAGCAGCTCATCCTTGCCAGTGCAAGTCAAATCCACCACAAGCAGATGTTCACAGCAGAAGCAGAGAGCTAGCCCGAATCAAAGTGTGTTTCTCGAAGCAGAGTTGGATTTTCGTCTGACAAACCACGTTCACCGCAAAGGCCAATGGAGTTCAAACGGGCGGTGTCTCCGGGAGAAAGACAAAGAGAGTGAAACATCTGAGTTCTCCTACCGGGAGCCAGGATAACAAGCTCCTCCAACACCTGTCATAGAAGAAAAGATGCTAAAGTTAGTGAAGCATCTGAGTTCTCATACCGAGAGCTTCGACCTTTTGGTTGACCGCTTCCAGTTCATCGGCATCAGGGAATCTCTCTTGAAACAGGCGATAGGCTTCCAAAGCCAGGACGGTTTCACCGGAGAGTTCCGCAATTTTGGCCTGATTGAGCAACAGATCGGGGAGTTCAGGACGAAGCTCGGAGAAGAATCGAATGGTGCGATAAAGCTGTACCAGATCCTCTCTCTGGCTGTAGATGCTCACAAGGTTTCGCAGGACGCGCTCCAACATATCTTGCAAGGAAGTAGTGTCGAGAAACTGCTCCCGCCAAGGCAGGGAGTTTTGATAGAGCCGTGAGACAATAGCCTGGCAATCTACGACAGTCAGGGTCTTTCCATTGTCGAAGGGGTCAATGAGTTGTTCTTCCTCTCCTTCGACCTTGACAAGAAAGTGACCGGGCAGGCCGACGCCACGAACAGAGATACCGGCCAGCTCGCCAACAATCATCCACACTGCCGACAATAAGATCGGCAACCCACAACGTTCTTGAACGACGGAAGAGAGGTGACTGTTTCTGGGATGAGAGTAATCATCGGAATTACCGCCAAGTTCGAGAACATCCACAAGAACCAGACGCAGCGCTTCCGCAGGGTGAGTCACTGAGCCACGCTGAATCACCTTTTGGACTTGCTCGGCCCAATGCTCAAGTTGCTTGTGAACAAGCTTTGCTCGATCAGGCTCCACCCCCTCAATAGCTAGCAACGTCGTCGTCAAATTGTACTGTTGGAGGCCATCTAAAAAGAGTTCCAGGTGAGACTGATCTTGTTCAGTCCATAATTCGAAATAGGATGTCATGAGCTGCTACCTGTTGAGAGTGATTTGTCCTGACTTGCGTAGCGATAGATACCACAACTGCGATCAGATTTTCAATCCCATTTGAGCTTTCCGGCGAATTTGGTTAACTCTTTTGCTCAATTCTTTCTGTTCGATGTCCAGAAAACGCATGGAGACAGGGAGTCTCTCACCCGACCGCAGGTGCAAAAAGAGAGTATGCGACATGGGCTCATAAGTGGCCTCCATCAGATCACCCCAAAGAACAAACGAATACGTCTCATATTCACGTAACAACAGCCCTCTTTGAAACAAAGCCAGATAGCGTTCTTCTCGAAGTAACCGATGCATTCCGAACAAACCATAGAGAGCACCTGTGAGAGTGAGAGCACCTCCCAAGCAGCCGAGGAGAACACGTAGACCCAGACCCAACCACTCCAAGGAGAGGAAAGAGAGTCCAACCAAGAAGAAGCCCAAAGTAACGACGCCTGACGAGCGAAACCAGATAAAAAGCACACGACCCATCAACCGAAAGCGATGCCACTCGATAATCGAACCATAAGAGCGCAGATCCGGCTCTTGGCTTTCGATAACAGTGGCAGAAACTCGTGTGTTAGGCCGCATGATTCACACGATTCGTCGTGAGGGGCGGGAAATCCCGAGCAGACATAAGGAAGGCACAGAAGTGCCCTCGCAGGCGGTACACCGCACCGTCGAAACGGTGAAACAAGCCTGACGAAGCCCATGCCGGGGTTTGCAAAACGTAGCAAAGCGTTCGTGAGTCATAGGAGCTAGAGAACAACTCATGGGTCATAAAGGGAGTTCATGGAGATTTGGGCCAACAGGTTTTACCATTTGGATTGCAAACCATATGGGCTTTGCCGCAATCACTTGTGGTGGTACAAACCTTCGAACAAATAGAAAACTTCTGTCCATTGGGGCCATTGATGAGTTGGCACTTTCGACCCGACGGGCAAGAGAGCTTAGAGGTCGCACAATCTTTATCAGCAAACTGCAAGCAAATCGAATGATAAGGGAGGTTTACGCAGGAGAGCCCGGGTTTGCAAGTCTTTGATGAATCGAATGTTTTGCCTCCTGTTTGTCCGCCGCAGATCTCGTCAGCTTGGGCCTTTCCAGCAGGCAAGCAGTAGCCAAAGGTGCCGTTGAGCTTCTCACAAGTTCCGCCTCCTTTGCAATTGCTGGCTCCCCCTACGGTACAACGCTCCATGCAATAACTGTTGGTCTTTCCAGCGGGTGCGGGAAATCGCAAACAGAGATAGTCTTTGCTACACACGCGGCCCTGGCTCCCACAAGAGTCTTGAGGCTTCACGACCACAGGCTTCCGACAAACATTTTCATGACATATCGAGTTGCTGTCACAAATCACCTGAACCTTACTGAACAAATCACACTTTTGCCCCACGGTTCCATACTGAACACAGTAGTTTTGGGATGCGGAGAGTCGAAAACAGGATTTGCGAAGGGCATTTTTTGAGCAATCTGCGTGAGTTTTGCAGGTTTGGAAGCAGCGAGACTTTTGAGGAGTTAAAGCAAAACAGGAGAGTCCGCCGGAGCAAGTTTTGGACTGGGTGCAATCAGCACCGATGTTTGGGTCTTGTTCTGCAATGCATTTGCCTGAGACACACTGCTCGTTGTCCTTACAGCCTGTACAAGCTCCTTTGGCAAAACACGTCCCAGCCTGACAAGTCTGACCGGCAGGACAGTCCGTGTCTTTGGAACATCCTCCAGCTTGGTCTGTTGTGGCCTGGTCCTGAGGTGGAGCCTCTGTGACGGCTCGATCCAGAGAGCTTCCTGCATCTTCGGGAGCAGGACCTTCCTTTGGAACCTCTGTACCGCCCGAAGGAGGAATACACGTGCCTTGCTCACACTTGAATCCAGACTGGCAATCGTTGTTGCTGTTGCAACGGGTGGTGTCGATTGGAACAGGCTTTTCTTTGCCATATTCCTCTGGAGTCGTTGTGTTCTCTGTTGTTGTCCTTTCTGTTGGGTTGGGCTCTACAGCTCTCTCGCTTTTTGAAGTGCACTTTCCGGCCACGCAGCGTTGGTTGTTTGAGCAGGCAGGCTCACAGGATTGACCCACATCCACACAAGTGCCATCTTTGCAAGCCTGGTTGGGACCACACGCAGGATCACAAAAAGTGACACATCTGGCATTGATGCACTGTTGTCCTGACTTGCAGGTAGGCACACAGGGTCTCACAAGAAAACCCGTCAGGCATTTTTTTCCACCGGAGACCTGATCCAAGCGGCAGTTCTGTCCCTGGGGGCAATCGGAGTCATCGCTGCATTTGTCCTTTGAGGCACAACCCATAGGTAGCATCGGAGCCAAACTCAGAACCAATAAGCACACAAGTAACATACGAGAGAATCGCATAAGAATAACTCCTTCCAAAAGCATGTCCGAATGTCCTAGAAAAGAAAACCTCTTTCTTGTATGCTATCGAGGCTTCGGGAAACTTGCAAGGGCGCATTGAAAAGAGAGAACGATTTGTGCAACCAAAGGAACCAAGAATATGTTAAAGGGTGACAGTGTTAAGCGAGTGGGCATTTTATTTTCGGGTGGTCCCGCGCCGTCTGCCAACGCAGTCATCAGTGCCGCTGCCATTTCATTTTTAGAAGATGGTCGTGAAGTTGTGGGATTTTTTCATGGATATTCCAATCTACAAGAGTACCATCCCATCACCCACCGCTTGCTTGAACACGAACACTACCGTATTCTCAAGGACGACGATATACGGGGAATTCGCAACACACGAGGCATCATTATAGGGACAGCCAGAGCCAACCCCGGCAGAGACATCAATGGCCCTGAAGACCTCCAGGACGAAGGAAAGACCGAACGTTTACGATGTGTCTACAATGCACTGGTAGATTTAAGAATCGATGCACTCATCTCCATTGGAGGAGATGATACGCTCAAGACGGCAAACTTCTTATACGAGTTTCAGAAATTATTGCCAGAAGGAGCCAAGCGTATCAAGATAGTACATCTGCCCAAAACCATTGATAACGATTACAACGGCATTGATTTTACGTTTGGGTTCTTCACAGCCGTTGATTTCATGGCCAAAGAGGTTCAAAATCTTCGTGCAGATGCCATGGCCACCAGTGCCTACTTTATCGTTGAGACCATGGGTCGAAAAGCTGGCTGGCTTTCCTATGGAGTGGGTATTGCAGGAGAGGCGAACCTGATCGTCAGCGTAGAAGACGTTCAGGATATTTTGACCATTGAAGAAGACGGTGCCAAGAAGATCGATCCCGAAGCCTGTGCGGATTGGATCGTTGATTTAATTCTGGCACGGACCAAAAGGAAAAAGCACTATGGTGTTGTGGTTCTTGCGGAGGGTCTCGCCGAGCTTCTTCCCAACACATACCTCCAAGACGCTGGCCGCGATCCACATGGTCATCTCTCCCTCAGCAACATCGACTTGGGTAAATTGATGGCCAACATCATAGCCAAGCGCTACATCGAGCGGACAGGAAAAAAGAAGAAGATCTCCAGTGTACAATTGGGCTATGAATCGAGATGTTCACCACCCCATGCTTTTGATGTCATGCTGGGTAGTCAGTTGGGGATCGGCGCCTACCGGGCGTTGGTCGAAGAAGATCTCGACGGTCATATGGTTAGCGTCAGCGGCCAACTCAACCTTCACTATGTTGCGTTTAAAAGTTTGGTTGATCCTCATACACTTAAAACAGACATTCGATTAATTCGCCGAGGAAGTGACTTTCACCGACTTGCGCGCTTTCTCGAAACAAGGACAGACTTTCGAGCATGGACTCCTGGCCCTCGCAAAGAAGAGTCCTCCAAAATTTAATCTGTTAAAGCGAGAGAAGACCATCTGAAGTTAAAGCGAGAGAAGACCATCTGAAGGTAAAACAAGAGAAGGTCATCTAAAGTTAAAACGAGAGAAGATAGTCATAAAATTCTTCGGCAGGCATTGGTTTTCCAAACAAGTAACCTTGGACAAGAGAGCATCCATTTTCTTTGATGAAATTGAGTTGTTCCATGGTTTCTACACCTTCTGCGATCACTTTCAGGTGAAGTTTGTGTGCCATGGATATGATCGCTCCGGCCAGTTCAGCGTCGTCTTTGTTTTTGGGGATATCAATCACAAAAGAGCGGTCAATTTTGAGCGCATCGATGGGAAATCGTTTGAGATATCCCAGGTTCGAATAGCCTGTTCCAAAGTCATCAATCGATATTTTAACGCCCAGGTCGTGAAGTTTGTGAAACAAATGGTTTGATTCATCAGCTTCACGCATTAAGGTACTTTCTGTAATTTCAACTTCAATGGAGCTGGGATGAACGCGATACTGTTTGAGTAATCCAACAAAAGTGTCGAAAAATCCAGCTTCATAGCATTGCTTTGGAGCGAGATTCACTGCGATTGTGATATCAGAGTGTCCACGCTGCATAAGTTCACTGAGTCGTTGGCACACTGTTTCAACAATCCAGTTTCCGACAGGGATGATGAGGCCTGTTTCCTCCAGCACAGGAACAAACTCTCCGGGGGAGACCATACCTCGTGTTGGATGTTCCCATCGCAGCAAAGCTTCAGCACCCACAACCTTCCCCGTACGCACATTGACTTTGGGCTGGTAATACATCCGAAATTCATCGCGTTCCAGTGCAGACCGCAAGCTTTGTTCTACATCGACACGGGCTGTGGCATCGGTGCCAAGCTCTTCGTTGTAAAACTGGAAGTTGTTTCGTCCCATCTCTTTGGCTTGGTACATGGCGATATCAGCTTGGCACAGGAGAGTGTTCGCATCCCCACCATCTTGAGGAAACATGCTGATACCAATACTGGAAGTTACGATATAATCTCGATTGCTAATCCAGAATGGCCGCTGAAGTGCTTCGAGTAATTTCTCTGCAATCATCGTAACATCTCTGGAAGAGGCCACACCTTGCAACAAGATGGCAAACTCATCCCCTCCCAAACGCGACACCATATCATCGCCTCTCAGGCAACCTTCCAACCGCTGAGCAAGCTGTTTCAGCAACTGGTCACCCGCCGCATGCCCCATAATATCGTTGATCAGCTTAAATCGGTCGAGATCGAGAAACATCACGGCGATTTGCCAAGACTGACTTGAGGCATAGTTCAGGCTTTGCTGCAAATGCTCCATAAACATAGTGCGGTTGGGTAAATTGGTCAGGGCATCGTGATGCGCCATATGCATCAAACGCTCTTGAATATCGATCCGCTCCGAGATGTCTTTCCCCACAGCGACAAAGTGGGTAATGTCCCCATCATCGTTGCGAATCGGAGTAATGGTTCGCTCTTCATGATACAGCTCGCCATCTTTCTTTTGGCTCACCACAGTATCCCGGAAGGGCTCGCCCGCTTTGATCGTTTCCCATAACAACTCGTGGTAAAACTCTTCTCCTTGTTTGCCAGAGTTAAACATGCTGGGACTACTACCCAAGACATCTTCCTTACAGTAGCCTGTGATCTCTTCAAACGCAGGATTAACGTACTCGATGATGCCTTCGCGATCCATAATAAAGACCATATCTGCTGCTTGCTCTAATGCACTGGAGAGCTTCTTCATTTGGATTTCATTGAGCTTCTGCTCGGTGATGTCCTGCATTGTGCCCATCATTCGGGCAGGCGTACCCTCGGCATTGCGAAAGACTTGTCCTTGAGAGAAAACATAGCGAACTTCCCCACTGGGCTGTAAGATCCGATGTTCCACTGCATACAAACTGTCATGTTCAAAGGAATCATAAATGGCCTGCAGCACTTCACGTTTATCGTCGGGGTGAACGAAGCCCAAAAAGGCCTCGTAAGCATCCCCTTCCACCTGCGGAAACTGCTCAAGAATACGCAAGATCTGCTCAGACCAGAACAGCTTCTTGTTGCGGATGTCCCACTCCCAGTTGCCCAGCCGAGCGATGCGTTGGGCTTCTTCCAACCGAGCCTCACTGTGCAACAAAGCATTGTAAGCATCCCGACGCTTCGTAATATCCGTAAAAACAATTAAGACACCGGGTTGCCCATGCCACATGGTTCGAGAACAAGTGACTTCAAGCGGTATCCGTTGATTTTCTTTCGCCACAACCTCAAGCTCATGAGGACCCTCTGCTTTTCCTGTCCCCAAACAGTCCCGAAAATAGGCCAACATCTGTTGACGTTTTTCCGGTACAACCAGGGAGATAAAATCGAGATCCAGTAGGTCTTGGTGATGATAGCCCAGGATTTCTGAAGCACGATGGTTGGCAAAGACCTGCAACCCACCCAGATGAACAACCATCCCTGCGCCGGTATTTTCCGTGATCGCACGAAAGCTCGCCTCATTGCTACGCAAAGCTTGTTCAACCTTCACGCGCTCTGTGATATCGAGAAAAGAGGCCATCACGGAGATCGGACTCTCCTCCGCATCACAGATCAACCGAGCCGAAGACTCCACATAGAATGTATCGCCATTCCGTCGTTTGCCGATTAAGACACCTTGCCAGTAGCCAAATCGTTTGAGTTCAGAAAGAACAGCGAGCCCTTGTTCAGGAGAACTCCAAAGCTCAGAAGGCCCCATACCAAGCACGAGGTCCTGCGATGCATAGTCCCACATTCGCAGAAAAGATTCGTTGGCAAATGTAATCCTGCCTTCCATGTCGCTGATGGAGTAGGCATGCAACGATGTCTCAATCGCATGCTCTTTGGTCTTGAGCTCTTGCTCCATACTTTGAAGTGAAGCCAAGCGTTGCTGCAATTGCTCTTCCAGACTCGCCAATTCTTTCGCACGCAGCGCTATCTCTTGCTCCAACTTTTGATGACGCTGCTCCTGATCCATAAACGGATCCAGGTGGATTGGAGAGTCCGTCCTACGAACATGCTGTTCATCTGCCACCTCAAAAGTTGATTCTTTGGCTTCCACAGAAAAGTCCCTCATACTACAAACCTGATTCTCACATGTTTAAGAACCACATCGGCTGTCTCTCCTCTTGAATCCTTACCCATACTCTCCTTCCCCTACCCATACAATTCAAGATCGCTACTCAGTAAAACGGTCGTTCCAACCAAATCATGAATCATTTGTGCAAGATGAGAGGAATTGCCAAGGACAAGCCCCGCACGGGCAAAAAAAATAGCGGAAGAATATCAATGCGTTGGGCGTTTCTACATCGGGAGGGATGGTTCATTTTTCTTCCCTCCCTAGAGAGACACTGGCTGACTCACTTCCTGACAAAGAATAGACAAAGACTAGCATAACATCAATGAAATATTCCTACAACACGTCATCCACTTGGATTAAGACATTGTGAGATCAAGAGCCCGAAGAGCAAGTCCTTGAGCAACGGAGGTGAAGGTATCTCCATCACCAATTTTATCCTCACCAAAACGTGTTTGGAACCAACGTCGGACTCTCGGTACGAGAGAGCTTCCCCCTGTGAGAAAGACCTTGTCCACATCCGAAGGAGCCAAGCCGATCGAAGCCATCAGCCGATCACAGCACTGAGAGATGGCAGCCACATCAGCCTGAATCCAGTCTTCAAACTCGAAACGAGAGAGGGATGTTTCAATCGGTCGATGGAGTTCTGAAAATCGAAACGGCGTATGCTCAGCAGAAGAAAGTTGAATTTTTGCATGTTCAACAGCTTGGTACAGATAAAATCCCAACTCATGCTCAATAAACTCAATCAGATCACCTACTTTCTCAGGTTCCAAGGATTCTCGGTGTAGATCATTCAACATATTTAATGTTTTTTTATCCCGCAGCAAACCGATCGTATACCACTGACTTAACTTGGAGTAGATCCACATAGGCATCGGTAAGACATCACCAAATTGAGAGCGAAAACTTGAGCCACGTCCGAGATAAGGAGAGAAGAGATGATGCACCACTCTGCTGTCAAAGGTATCTCCAGCAACCCCGACACCATCCGTGCCAAGGATCCGCTGGGATGACTTCTTCCTCCGAGCATTCGGCCCCACCTCCATCACGCAAAAATCCGCCGTTCCCCCACCAAAGTCAGCAACTAGGATTAACTCATCATGGTTGAGTTCTCGATCATAGCAATACGCTGCGGCGACGGGTTCATATTCAAAGAGTATCTCCGAAAATCCAACCGACTGAAGAGCTTTGGTAAGCCTCTGAAGAGCTATCGTCTCGTCGGCTTGGGTCTGACCTCCCGCAAAGTGGACAGGACGACCCGCAACCACACGGGACCCCAATGCTCCGAGCTGCTCTTGTGCAACAAAGCACAGATCTCTAAGGATGAAAGCGATGAGTTCTTCGAGCTTATAATGTTTGAATTGAATCCTGGTCGATTCAAACATTGTGTTGGCGAGAGAGTTTTTAGGGGAGAGTACAAGCCTGCCCTCTCCCCCCTCTTCCAGATAGTGCTCAAGACCTTTGGGACCGGTAAATACGAGAGGCTGACCGTTACGGTCAAATTGTAAAGAGGAAAAATAGATGATCGAACGAAAGGTACGGACATAACCCTCTTCCATCCGAAACTGTGGAACTCGCACAGTTCGATCCGGAAGAGCCGTCGCTATCGCAGAGTTGGTTGTTCCAAAATCCAGGCCAACATACATCGTCATTGGGCTACCTCACTATCGCAGTTGCTCTCCTTATCGCGAGCAACTACGACGAAGCACCACAGAAAAAGTTCGGCCCAATACCCAACACACTGAATGAATTCAAAGATTCAAGAAAAGTCAAGAGCCATCTTCCGGGGGGTCTGCCATGAGATCATCGATCCACATCAACCGAAAAATCGATAATGAACGGAATTTTTGGATCAGTCTTCCGGAGGGTCTGCCATGAGATCATCGATCCACTCCTCGGGAAATTCGCGAAGTGCTAGCTCGTGGTCCAAACAAACCAGATGAATCATCGCTTCCGTTAACAGGACCTCTTCGCGAAACAACTGTTGATGAAGTTTTACCCGGTAAGGAGAGCGACTTGTCAACCTGGATGTATGGACAATACACTTGTCACTTAAACGTGCAGGAGAATGGAACGTGACATTGGCTTTGGAGACAGCAAAGTTACAACCCATCTGGTTCCAATCATGGAGGGATCGGCCTGCCGATGCAAACATCTCCGTCCGAGCACGTTCAAAGTACTTGAGATAGTTCGCATAATACACAATGCCAAGAGAATCCGTATCTTCGTAATATACCTTGATCGGCAATTGCCCTTTCCAAGGCAAACTCATACCTGAACCTCCACTCTTTCGATTTGTTCAAGCCATCCTTCAAAAGGAAGAACGACAAAAACAACATAACAGGCATGGTTTTTCACGTCGAGACGCCAAAGCAAGCCCGATGAAGTGAAGGTTATACCACCTGTCTCCATTGTGCGGGCGAGAAGAGCAGCTCTTCTTCTTCGTCCATTTCACACGAAGCGTCCAAGAAGTTGATTCCTGTAAGAATAAATTCGTGAAGGGCTTTGAGAGTTTTCTTTGAAAGGGGGGCGAACTCAATGCCCATACCACGCTCACGAATGGAGCCTTTCACAACACGTCGCACAAAGCCACTCATCCGAAATTCATCTTCCGTCTCGGGGTGAACCAAGATAAGCTCGACCTCTTCCCCTTCTCTTTTCAAAAGAGGAGTCTTTAAGAACATACCGCCTGCACTAATATCTTCCGTGAAAAATTGATGAAGACGCTCACGGTCTTTGAGACGCACCAAAAATGATGTGACATGACGCTTATGAGAACGAGACCCTGCGGGTTTTTGAGAATGATCCTCGTCAGAAGACTCCGATTCGTCCGTAGATGTCCTATCCACCGTATGTTCAGGAAGCGGTGTTTCCAAAGAGAGAGGAACCACAGGTGCCTTTGGTGCTCGCAGCCCGAGGATATAGCTATCCCAACAGTGTTTGTGATCCTTATCAAGGCAAAAGAAGGCCACACCCATACCACATTGCTCACTCTCCTCTGGCAAAATGGAGCGAGCCACTTTTGCCATCACAGAAACGACACTTTGGTCTGGAAGCTCAAAGGCTAACTTCACGAGAAAGCCAAGTGGTCGTGGGTGCTCTGTATAA
Source organism: Myxococcales bacterium (assembly GCA_027005175.1). Taxonomy (GTDB): domain Bacteria; phylum Myxococcota_C; class UBA6777; order UBA6777; family UBA6777; genus M3003. Next base: position 1,549 of record JALTMC010000556.1, on the reverse strand, counting down.
ACAAAAGCACCGCTACGACTCACGTTTGCTGTCTGTAAAAACTGTTCTTTGCCTGCTTCTTTGGTCACAACCTTCAAACAGGCATCATATCTTGTAAAAGCTCTTTGGTCTTGTTGCATTCTAAAACCCGCTGTGATGTTGAGAATCTGCACCCTGTATAAAAACATACGACCATTTCATGGTAGGATTGAATTAAGACAGCAACGCTTGACACAAAGAACGCCATAACCACCTATACCAAGAGAGTTTTTTCAGAAAACATGTATAGCCTTCGACATTCAAAATGCAGTCTTTTTGCTTCCACCGGATGGAGGATTCGTCCTTTTTCGCCCTCTCCATGGAAGATTCTTTTCTCTCTCGCTCTCTTTGCCTTCCCCATGGTTGTGGAGGCAGCGAGTACTTGGAAACCAGGAGAACCTGTGGGTGAGCCCCTTGGTGCTTCGAAAGAGATACTGGTCCTGCATGAAACCCTTCATATTAATATGACGCCACTCGACAGCAACCGTCCTATCACCATCACGGTTCGCTATAGCTTGGAAAACAAAAAAAAGACCCAAAAACTCCGATTGCACTTTTTAAGGAACGATCCAACAGGTGCAGTGGTATCTTTAAACGGCAACAAGATTCGGTGCGAGGAAGCAAAGCCAACTCATATCCCAAGAGTTTGGAGGCTTCCCGAGTCTTCCAAGGTGAGAGGGTTGCTCTACCCAGAAAAGAAACATGGTTTTAAGTGTGGGTTGGTTGTGCCCAAAGGAAGACATCACCTCGTCGTCAGATACAACGCTTCCCTGGGTCAACACCATCCAACATATCGGATGTACAGGGATTATATTTTTGGATATATCCTCTCACCGGCCCGCCAATGGGGCTATCTTGGCATGCTCGACATCTTTGTCAAATTTCAACAGGGGTGGGAGCTATCATCATCTCTTCCTTTAACAAAGAGGGGTACGATTTGGTCTGGTGGTTTTGTTGGTATTCCAGCGGACGCCATGATACTTCGAGTCCAACAAACATCCACGCCTCTTCCTTTTGGCTTTTTCTTCTCCGCTCTGGGTTTCCTTCTCAGCTTGGGCTTCACAACCTGGCTGTTCACCTTCCATGCCGGGAGAACAACTCACCTAGGATGGGCTCGTGTTTGGCCCTTCCTTGGCCATGCTCTGGGTGCAGCTCTCGTCTCTGCCGGGCTAGTCTGGTGCGGTGCCCACCTCGAACAATACCTGCTTGATACAAGCCAACTTTCCACAAGCTGGACCGCAGCCCAACTCACTCCACGCTCCCTCCTCTTCTATGGAAGCATCCCCGCTACGATCGTGGTTGGCTTGTTTATCTACCTTTCAAAGACCAAAGCTCGCAAAAGAGAATCGTCCTGAACCTCTGCAACCTTTCAATATCTCCGAAAGACCTCGGGCATCCGACCTCTTGGCACCTTCTGAAGAAGCAACCTTTCAATATCTCCGAAAGACCTCGGACATTCGACCTCCTGGCACCTTCTGAAGAAGTGGGCTGTCTCGCTCTTGACAGTCTCCCTTTGGCACGAAAGACACCT
>JALTMC010000555.1 GCA_027005175.1 Myxococcales bacterium | reverse complement strand
GTCTGAGATTGACGGCCAACCTTGTGAGCCTTCTCAAATGGATATGACCTCGGAGCGTCCTCTTCTCGATAGGGAGCAAGGAGAAGATACATTCTCTGGATTGCTTGTCTCTTTGGGCATGGACAAGATCAAACGCGACGATCTTAGGGAGCGTATGGAAGCGGGGAAAGGTGGTCACTCTCATACATTGGAGCAAGAAGGAGCGAATATCCCCAGTGGAGTGGGAATTCCTGCTGTGGAAGAAGTGAATATGGCAGAGGGAGGAGAGAGTCTCTCCTCTCTGGCTGGTGACTCTGCTTCGCGTCGTCCAATGGCTCTGCGAATGCAGTCGGTTGGCTCAATGGATGGCTTGCCTGGATTGTCACAGCCTAGCTCGCCCTCGATCCCATCGGTTCCCAAAAGGAAAAAACGCTCTGGGGCTGTTCAACGTTCTGCTTTGTTGCCACAAGCAGAGATACGTCGAAAACCCTGGCTCCTGTATTGCTTTTTGCTACTGATGCTTCTTACCTTAGGGTGGGGTGGATTTCTCTATTTCAACTCTTCCCATGTGACCCCACAAACCAAGATCTTGAAGTCTTCTCCTCAACCTTCCGTGCGGACCCCCAAGTAGGAGTCATCATGTTGGTGTCTTTTCAAAAATTGCGTCTGATTCTCTTTCTTTTTGGCGTGTTCGGGCTTTCTGTTGCGATGTTTAGCTGCTCTGGAGGTAGCACTTCCTGTACCAACGGTCAGGAGACGGCATGCAAGTGTTCCGATGGTCAAGCAGGACTGCAATCCTGTACCAACGGACAATGGGGCAATTGTGCGCGCTGTGGCGCGACTGTCGGCACTCCTCCGTGCAAGAAGGCGGGACAAGTTCAAACCTGTCAATGCAATGGCGGTCTGACAGGTAAGCAAACCTTTTGCGAAGACACACAAAAGTGGAGTTCTTGTTCCTGCCAGAATAAGCCTTCTATCGCATGTAAGTTGGGTGAAAAAAAAACATGCTCCTGCCCCGATCAAACACCAAGTCAACAGACCTGCGATGCCAACGCTACGTGGGGGGCGTGTGAATGCAAAACAACAGGACAGTGCAACAATGGTGCAACCCAAGAGTGTTTGTGCAACAAGAATCAAGGCACAGGGAGACAAACATGTATAGGTGGGAGATGGGGGACTTGCTCTGGTTGCAAGGTGGCGGGGCCTGAATGTGACCCTGTCGGTTTAACCAAACAATGCAAATGCCCGAATGGAGCGGGGAGTCGTCAAACATGCGGTGCCGACAAAAAGTGGGGGGCTTGCCGTTGTGGTGGAGCTTCTTGTACCGCCGGTACAAAGACATCATGCCAGTGTCCCTCAGGCATGGCCAGCACCCGCACTTGCAACAAAGCGTCGGATGGCAGCACCTCTTGGGGAGCCTGTGAATGCTCTTGTACCAAGGGCCAAACCAAGTCTTGTGGTTGCCCCAACCAACAAAAGGGTACACTTTCCTGCAACTGCTCCCAGAGCCCCTGTTCCTGGTCAGCATGCAAGTGCCCCACCTGTAAAGCAGATTCCGATTGCGCTTCGTTTGCCAGTGCCAAGCATTGTGACAAAACTCTCGGTCGTTGTGTGGGCTGCCTGGAAAATAGTCACTGCACCGCAGCCGGTAAGACGTTTTGCTCTCCCATCACTGCCGCGTGTTCCTCCTGCCTCAAAGACACCGATTGCCAAGGTGGAAACTCATGTGATCCGTTCTCCCAGTCCTGTAAGAAGATTGGAAGAGGCACTCTCTCTGGAACCCTGACTCGATGTGTTGAAGGAAAACCCCGACCGGCCGGATGTGCCGGGAATTCAAAACGTGGTGACGACCAGGGACCGATCTACTTCCTGTTCTTTTCGGGAAAGAATTTTCCCCCGCGCTACAGCGAGAAACCTTTCCTTGTTCACAAGATCAACAAGACCGACTTCTCTGACAGTACAAAGAAAATCTCTTACAAAATTGAGAACATCCCCTCTGGCAAGTGGCTGGTCTTTGTTTTTCTGGATGACAACAACAACTGGAGTCCTGGTCAGCATATGCCCGATCCCGGTGATCTTGTTGCTGTAAGTCAGGGAGTTGAAGTTAAAGCTTCTGCAACCTCCAACTCCGATTTTTATCTCTTCGACAGGTATTAAGGTAGGATGTACTTCTGATGAGTTTTGGTGAGCACCCCAACATAACAGCAGAAATGTCATCCTCTGGACCTACCATTGAGGTGAGACGCCCCGATATCCCCGAGTCCTGGCTGGCAGCGATTGGTAGCGAGTTTGAAAAACCTTATATGCTCGACTTGAAGCGCTTCTTGTTACAGGAGAAGCAACGAGGGCGGGTGTATCCTCCTGGCTCGATGATCTTTAACGCGCTTAACTTCACACCCTTTGATCAGGTTCGTGTGGTGGTGTTGGGACAAGATCCTTACCACGGAAGAGGTCAGGCGCATGGGCTGTCTTTCTCTGTACAACGAGGAGTTCGCATCCCGCCATCGCTAGAAAATATCTACAAGGAGATCTCTCAAAGCCTGGGCTTGCCTATTCCTTCTCATGGTGAGTTAACCTACTGGGCTCAACAGGGAGTGCTGTTGCTGAATACAACATTAACTGTGCGTGAAAGAAAGCCAAAATCACATGCAGGACAAGGCTGGGAAATCCTGACAGATCGAATCATTGATGAACTCAATGCACAACGAGAAGGGCTTGTTTTTTTGTTGTGGGGGCGTCATGCTGGAAAGAAATCCAGTCGCATTGATGAACGCAAACATCTGATCTTGACGGCTCCCCATCCCTCTCCCTATTCTGCCGACAGTGGCTTTTTTGGATGTAACCATTTTGTTCTAACCAACCAGCACCTCGAATCTCGTGGTGAAACACCTATTGATTGGAGGATCTTGTAACATGTCGAGAGTTCGGATTCATCAGTTGGCCAAAGAACTTGGTGTGCCCAGCCAGGAAGTGATTCGGGTGGCGCAAACTATTGGTATTCCTTTGAAGTCACACTCCAGCACATTGGACAGGCAAACGGCAGAGTCTTTGAAGGCTGCTTTGCAGGGGATGGCATTGGCCTCCATGGCAGGCCATCAAGCCAAGCAGGAAGGTCTTGAAGCTGTCTCTGTCAAACCGGGGGGAGGGCAAGAAGCATTAATGCTGGTCAATATGATCAAGCATGATGTTCGTGTCAGTGAAGACTTTACAACAGGTTTTAACAATATGCTCAAGGTTGTGGCTGCATTGCTGTCGGACTTTCGACAAACCGTACGCACTGCCAACAAGACCGTCTCTTGGGGAGAACTCTACTTTCTTCGCGCCGATCGCAGCACTTCGCTTCGAGGCTCGATTGAGCTTGAATATGGGGATGAACGGCTTGGCTTCTCCCAGCGACAACGCAGTGTCTTGGGTGATATCTGGTGGTCAGCCAACTGGCTTAATGAGGACTGGACTCGTCCTCTGCTTAAGTTGAGTCAGGTTATCGGTCTGGTTCGTGACCCAGAAGCCGACTTTCGCAACCAAATGGAGTCCGACTTGCGCGCTCTTGAAGCACAAGGCCTTATCGTTGGGCTTAACGAGTGGAGCATCGATACAGGCATCCCTGGACGCAATATCTTTATCACGCCTCGTGAAGAGTTCTTTTCGGTGGAGCCGGATGATTCATGATGTTGATGAAGCAAGTGTCTTATGTGTATCCGGCGGAACCGGATGATTCGTGATGTTGATTTATGTATCATAAGCACCATCAACATGTTCTCACATGGTAGAACTTTGAGAACGAATACGCGAACGCTGGGGAGAGAGTTCTCTCTCTGTATTATCGCTTGTGGGGCTTGACGACTTGGAGTCTTTTGACTGCTGGGTATGCGATCTTTGGCACGAGCTTTAAGGTCGGTCTAAAGATACGAGGGCGGTATTCTTTGGTCCCAAGCTTTGGCTTGATAC
>JALTMC010000554.1 GCA_027005175.1 Myxococcales bacterium | reverse complement strand
GGTCTGTTTGACCACGCCGCCGATGCACATCTAAGTTACGGTTCTCAAAGCAACATGGCAGCCTCCTCGAAGCAAGGAGAGTCATCTGGTCTGCGCGGAGAGCACTCGGCCTCTGGACCTCTGTCGGGAGAACAAGCGATTATCTCCCAGAGCCCGTTCGCGGTTCGCCCCGTCTCCATCGATGATGCAGACACAACAATGTCACGAAAGGCTTTGCTCGAACCCTTACAAGCCTCTCCCAACCCCAAGGAACTCACAATCCAAACTGAGCTTCCAGCATCTTGGCTCCAACGCTTCATGAGTCGATTTGGGAAAAAACACCAAGAGAAGCGTCAGACACTGACAACCCTTCAAGTCAACCAAGAGTATACTCTCACCGACTGGGGTCTCACTGTTTTATTCTTAATCGAATCAACATCTCAATCGACCTTTCCATGGGTCAAACTCACCCGAGAGATCCAGCCACATCGAGATGCTCACATCACACTCCTTTGGAACCAAGAGCAACATCAGATCCTACCTCCAGGCTTCAAAAGCACAGGGGCTCTCTCACGAAGCCCAGACATTGGAACACTTCGAATCACCTTCCACAAACCCAAACACGACCCTATCTCATTGCATATCTCCTGGTCTTAATCTGCTTCGTTAGCCCACATAACAGTGTGTTCTTTTTTCACACATCAAGTCGTTCGCAAGCCCCCCACAGAGAAAAAGGTACAACAACTTATTTTTCCTATCACTTTTTGCAAAAAACTGTTGCAATCTTTTGACTACAACTGTATCTTGAGTGTAGTCGTTAAGATACAGTGTTGTCATTTCACAACACACGACTCATTGGGTGTTTGTTGCAAGCTATGATCGACAGGAGTATGTCATGCGAAACAAAGTAAACGAGTCACTGACTGTGTTTCGTAGTTACCTTGAGTCTTTAGGGTGGAGTTTGATGGGCAGTATTGCCCTAGGCGGGTTTCTCTGGTGGTACATGAACATACTCATTGGTTGCTTACCCACATACACTGGATTCTAAAAGCCTCCCCTTCTCCAACCCTTCTCCAACCCTTCGAAACACAAAGAGTCCTTCCCATTCCTGGCAGTCGATGTTATAACCTAGTGAAACACTAGGCATTGTATCCTTGTGTGTGTGGAGAAGAAAAAGTGACCAGCAGACTTGGAGAAGGCTGATGAGTAGGAGTGTGCAGCAAACCGATTGGCTTCCGATCTCAAAGAAAGAAGTGGAGGCGAGAGGTTGGGAGGAGTTGGATGTCATCTTATTTTCGGGTGATGCTTATGTGGATCATCCCGCTTTTGGTCCCGCAGTGATTGGTAGAATTATCGAACAAGAAGGTCTTCGAGTCGCAGTAGTGCCTCAACCCAATTGGCGCGATGATCTGCGTGATTTTAGAAAGTTAGGGAAGCCTCGACTCTTTTTTGGTGTCACGAGTGGTTGTATGGATTCGATGGTGAATCATTATACAGCCAACCGTCGTCTGCGTTCCAATGATGCGTATACACCCGGTGGAGAGAGTGGATATCGACCAGACCGAGCGACAACCGTATACACCCAGATTTTGAAACGTTTGTTTCCAGACGTGCCTGTCATCATTGGGGGCATTGAAGCATCACTTCGACGTGTCACCCACTACGACTACTGGGATGACGAACTAAAACCCAGTATCTTGGAGGACTCAGGGGCCGATCTTCTCGTCTATGGAATGGGCGAGCAACCACTCAAGATAATTCTTGACTTGCTCAAGCGTGGCGTTCCCTTTTCCTCTCTCACAACGATCCCTCAAACGGCTTTTATGCAAAGCTCTGACGAGCCCTTACCCAAAAATCGCAACTGGAACACTGTAGAGTTAGCATCACATGGTAAATGCTTGCGCTCCAAACGTGACTTTGCTGCCAACTTTAAGGTGATTGAGCAAGAGTCCAACAAGGTACACGCTGATCGTATTGTTCAGAATATCGGCACCCGAACCTTGGTGCTCAACCCACCCACACCGCCCATGTCGGAAGAACAAATCGACGCATCCTTTGATCTGCCCTTTACCCGGCTCCCCCACCCTCGTTATCAGAAGCGCGGCACCATTCCAGCCTATGACATGATCAAGTTTTCCGTTAATATGCACCGTGGTTGCTTTGGTGGATGTAGTTTTTGTACCATCTCAGCACACCAAGGAAAGTTTATCGCCAGTCGGTCCAAAGAGTCGATCATGAAAGAAGTGGATGCCATCACAACAATGGAGGAGTTTCGGGGAACGATCAGTGACTTGGGAGGACCTTCAGCCAATATGTATCGGTTGGTAGGGAAGGATCAGTCGATTTGCGATCGATGTGTGAGTCCATCATGTATCCACCCTGTGGTATGTCACAATCTCGACACCAACCACAAACACATGGTGGACATTTACCGCGAAGTGGACAATCACCCCAAAGTCAAACACGCTTTTGTAGGTAGCGGTATCCGCTACGATCTCCTTGTTCAAGAGAACGCTGATGCTGAGACCCAAGCCTCTCACGATGAGTATATGGAACAGGTTGTGACCCGACATGTCTCAGGTCGCCTCAAAGTCGCTCCTGAGCACACTGCAGACGAAACCTTAAAGCTCATGCGCAAGCCGTCTTTCAAGAAGTTCCATCGATTCAAAGACAACTTCGAAAGGATCTGCCAAAAAAACAACATGAACCAGCAGCTTGTTCCCTACTTTATCTCAAGTCACCCCGGCTCAAGCATAGAAGATATGGCAGAACTCGCCGCTGAAACCAAAGAGATGGGGTTTCAGCTAGAACAGGTACAAGACCTCACTCCCACCCCTATGACCGTCGCAACGGTCATCTACTATTCAGGCTATCACCCCTACACCTTAAAGCCCATCAGCACACCAAAAACAAGAACCGAGAAGCTCGCACAACGCAAGTTCTTCTTCTGGTACAAAGCTGAAAATCACGATTGGATTCGCCGTACGCTCACAAAAGCCAATCGCCAGGATTTACTCGACAGGCTCTTGCCCAGAACACCAAAAAAGACCGGCTCTCCACAAAGCTCCAGATCTTCACAAAGATCGGGTCCCCCCCCTCGCCAAAAACGCTCAAAGAAACAAGCTCGCCAACGCTCTAACCATCGCTCCAAGCCAACACGTCAACGAAAATAAACCACACTTCATCACGAACCACACTTCATCACGAACCACACTTCATCACGGTTGGTATGGACTCAAAAGGAACTCTCTCTCCTACCAAAGTAACATGCCACAAAGAAAAAGCAGGTCATTTTACTCCTCAGGTTTTACGGAGAGGATCTTCCCAAGAAAGACATCACCCGAGCGAACGACAACACTACCGTTCATCTGAAAGGTAGAGAGGGTTCCATCACAATCGAGGTCAGCGTGGGCACGAATTGTAAACTCAGCTTTATTGCCCGTACCTGTTGTTATGTACACATACTGGTAGGCGTGTTTTCCATTGATATGAAATCGAAGCGACTTCCAAGGTTGTTTGTTCCATTCTTTAAAGCTATCGGGATAATTTGGTTTCCCATTGGCGCAAGGCTTGGCGAGGGGAGTTATATGCGTGCTATCGGCAACCCCTGTAGGGCTCTTTGCTCCGGGAAAATGCCTGGGCAAGAGAGCACCATCCTTACCTCGATGGCTCTGCTTAAACCATAGGATCGCTGCGCTACTGATCGTCAATAGATTGTCACGAACCTCTTTCTCCCTGGCTTTGCGAACATAGCTCTTGAACTTCTTCAAATTGGCCTCAAGTGACTGAAGAAAGGGTCCTACGGTCTCAACAGTATCTAAGACCATCTCCGTCTTGTTCTGTACAATCTTAAACTCGGTTGCCTGTTGGGATGCATGCTTTTTCGCACGATGGATCAATCGCATCATCGTTGAGGCGGCATGAGAGGAAGTCATCTTCACTTTGACTTGAGA